>JASLNQ010000001.1:0-12408 GCA_030745955.1 Dehalococcoidia bacterium
CACAGACGACTTCTGATGAGAGCCCCACCACCAGTGACGCGTCTCCTGCTCAGCAGCTAAACTCGCTTGGCCATGTCCACCACCAACCACACCTCTTCCGAGCCCCTGTGGGGCGTTCACGCGCTGCGTGACGTGATGATCCCGATGCGGGACGGGATAAAACTCGCGACCGACATCTTCCTGCCCTGCCACGGCGATGGGCGGGTGGTCGACGCGACCGAACAGGTCCCCGCCCTGCTCGTCCGCACCTCCTACGATAAGACGGCCCCCGAGTGGGACGACGTCATTCCCTATTACGTGCGGCGCGGCTACGCGTTCGTCGTGCAGGACCTGCGTTCGCGCTTCCGCTCCGAGGGCGACGGCCACTACTACCACACGGCCAACCCCTGGGAGGGCGACGATGGCTACGACACCGTCGAGTGGCTGGCCGAACAGGACTGGTGCAACAGCAAGATCGGCACTCTCGGCTCTTCGCACCGGGCCATCACGCAAACCCAGCTCGCCCTGCGCAACCCGCCACACCTGGCCGCCATGTGGGTCGAGGCGGGGCCGACCGACATCTACCGCCACGAAGCCCGCGAGGGTGGTGCGATGTCGTACCAGATGTTCGGGGCGCTGCACCTTCACGCACTCGACTGCCACGAGATCGGTGACGACCCCGAAAAGGCAAGAATCATCTTCGACGCAATGCGCGACATGCGCGAGTGGCTCGGAAAATTCCCGTTGAAACCCGGCGAAACCGCGCTCCGCGTCGCACCTGATCTCGAAAAGACGGCGTTCGACTACTACTACCGCGGCGAGTACGACGACTGGTGGGCGCAGGAGTGCTGCAACCAGGAGCCGTATTTCGACCAGCATGCCGATGTGCCCGTGACGGTTTCGGGCGGCTGGTATGACAACTTCGTCGGTGCGACCGCCAACTACTACGTCGAGATGAACCGCAAGAACACGTCCCCTACCCGGCTGGTGCTCGGTGCCTGGTGACACGGCGCAATGCGAGCCACCGGGTCGTGGCACGGAGATATCGACACTGGAGAAGAAAGTGTCTGGGCCAACGAGAACTACAACCCGGAAAGGCTTGCTTTCTTCGATCAGCACCTGAAAGGCCTGCCCGCGCCCGAAAACGATTCGTCCGTGCGGATTTTCGTGATGGGAACGGGCGACGGCACGAAGGATGAACGCGGTCACCTGAACCACGGAGGCTACTGGCGTGACGAGGCCGACTGGCCGATTGCCAGGACCCAGTTCCAGACGCTGTACATGCACGAGGACGGCACGCTCGACCAGTTCGCCTCGATCGAGGATGAAAGCTCGCTGACCTACACGTTCGATCCCGAGCGACCGGTCCCGACGGTCGGTGGGCCATTACTCGGCATGTTCGAGATCGTCCCTCCCGAGGACGGCGGTCCCGCTCTGGACGATGTCCCGGCTTTCCTGGACCAGTGGACGCTGGCCCGGAACAACCTGAGGGAGGTGATCGCCGCCGGAGGTTTCCATCAGAAAGAGGGACCCGAGTGGATCGGCGCCCGGGAGCCGTATCTTTTGCTGAAGGACCGGCCCGATGTGCTGACGTTCGAGACCGAACCGCTGACAGATGACACGGAGGTGACTGGCGAGGTTTCGGTGAAGTTGTGGATTTCGTCGACGGCGGTCGATACCGACTTCACGGTGAAGCTGATCGACGTTTATCCCGAGAGCGAGGACTACCCGGGCGGCTATCACCTGAACCTGAGTGATACGGTCCGGCGGATGCGCTATCGAAATTCGTGGACTGAGCCGGAGATGATGACGCCGGGTGAGCCGTGCGAGGTTACGATCACGCTCTGGCCGACGTCGAATGTGTTCAAGAAGGGGCACCGGATCCGAATCGACATTTCGAGTTCGAATTTCCCACGGTTCGATGTGAATCCGAACACGGGCGAACCGGTTGGCCGGCACACAAGGATGGTCAGCGCCGACAACACCGTTCACACGAGCGCAGACATGGCGTCGAGGGTCATCCTGCCGATCGTTCCTGCGGAAAGCGGCTAGCTCCCGGTCGAGCGGTAGTGCCGAACGCCAAATCGCCAGAATTGCAGGGTGACCGCAAAAAATGCGAAACCAATCAGTGGCGACAGGTACTGGAACAAAACGGATGAACCGAGGGGATCGGACCGGCCGGTGATGGCCAGCGTCGGAAAGTAGCTGACCGATGCAAGTGGAACGATGTAAATGAACAGGTCCCGGAACCATGATCGGTATATCGCCACAGGGTATGAAGTGGCAAATACACCGCCGTAGGTCAGTGAATTCATAACCTCCAGCGATTCGGTCGACCAGAATGAGATAGTCGCCTGGATGACGATCAATCCTGCGAACAACGCCGCACCGCCAAGAACCGCGAAAACTACGAGCCCAACGTCGAGCGCGCTCCAGTCAAGATTCATCTCGTTCGCTGCCCAGATCATGATGACCAGGCCCTGCAGGAAACGGCCGACCCGGCGTAGCGTCAGCTCCTGCCCGGCCAGTTGAAGCACAGTCGATCTCGGCCTGGTCAACAGGCGGTCGAAGTCACCCGCTTTAACCATCGTCCCGAAAACGTCAAAGCCCCGAGTAGCGGCGTCCGAAACGGAAAATGCGATATTGACGATGCCGTACATGAACGCCACCTCGCCAAGTTCCCAGTCGGTCAGCGAGCCAAACCGGTCGAACAGCACAATCACCGCGAGGAATTCAACCGCCGTGGTCAGGAGATGCGCAAGCGAGAGCATTACAAACGACAGGCGGTATTGCATCTGGCCCCTGATCGATATTTCCAGGAACCGACCGTAGACATAGACGTTGTCGAATATTCTCATCCGCCCTGCACCGTCATCCTTTTCAGCGCCCGTGACAGCATCCATCGTCCGAGAAAAACAAGTGCGGCCGTCCAAATCAACTGGTGACCGAACAGCAGGGCGAGATCTGAAGCCGGCAGATGGCCCAGGTAGAGCCTGTAGGGAGTGTCGACCAGGCCGCTGAACGGCAGGACTCGAAAGATCGTCTGCGTCCAATCGGGGAAGAAGGGTATCGGCACAATCATTCCGGAAAGCGTCATTATTATCGCCGGTGCAAATCCGGTGACACCTTCGCCGGAGATCGTCCACATAAGCGAAATGCTCAGGATGTTGGTGATCGCACAGCTGAGTATTAGCGCTCCGAACATGGTGACGGTGAACGCTACCGCGGCTGCCCAGGATTCGGGAGCTTCTAGTCCCATGAACAACGCGGCCATTGTCAAAAGTGGCACCGACCTCAGCAATGTGGGAGCAGTACGCATCGCAATCGTCCGGGTGAACCAGGCGGCGTAAAGGTCGAGCGGCCGGAGGAGCTCGTAGGTGACACCGCCGGAGCGCACCATTGCCTGGAGATCGCGATCAACGTTCCAGGGCAGCAGGACGAAGAACGCCTGGCCAAGCCAGATGTAGGTCGTGACCTCGGCCAGTGTCATTGGCTGGAACGCAGTGCTCGATCGGAAAAAAGCTTCGAACACCATGATGAAGACCAGGCCGAAGAATATTTGCGTGGTGAAGCCTGCTATCGCGGCCGACCGGTATTGCAGCAGTGACCTGAATCGTGCGCTGACGAGTGCCCGGTAGCCGATCACAGGCGGTTCTCCGAGTAGATCCGGGCGATTATTTCTTCGATCGGTGGGTTTACGACAAACAGGTCGCGCACCGAATGCCGGGTGGTAACGCGCGTAATTAGCTCCGACGCTGAAATCTCGTCCGGATTGAAGCTCAACCGGGCGCGATGGCCGCTGTGCTCGATCACCCTCGCACCCACGTCGGAAATTTTAGCGTTGTCTTCGACGAAGTCGACTATCAGGAGTCGTTCGTTGCTGAACCGGCTCCGCAACTCTCCCAATGGGCCATCTGAGAGGATTTGCCCGTTCCCGATCACCATTACGCGGTTGCACAGGGCCTCGATGTCATCCATGTCGTGGGTTGTCAGAATGACGGTGAGGTCTCGTCCCGCGTTGAAATCACGAATAAAACTGCGAAAGGCCAGTTTTGAAACTGAATCCAGTCCCACAGTCGGTTCATCCAGGAACAGGATCGCCGGGCGGTGCAACAGTGCGGCGGCCAGGTCGCATCGCATGCGCTGTCCCAGGCTCAGGAGGCGCACCGGTACGTTCAACAGCGATCCAATATCAAGCCGTTCGACGAGTTCGTTTTTAGTTTCGCTGTACTCGTGTTTATCGACGCTGTAAATATCTCTGAGCAGATCAAACGATTCGATGACCGGTAAGTCCCACCAGAGTTGAGTTCGCTGGCCGAACACGACCCCGATCCGTTTTACGTGGGCGATCCTGTCTTCCCAGGGGACCAGTCCGTCGATTTCGCAGGTTCCCGAATCAGGATTGAGGATTCCCGAAATAACCTTGATCGTCGTCGATTTGCCAGCGCCGTTGGGACCGATGTAACCGACGAGTTCGCCACGCTCGATCTCGAACGACACTCCGTCGAGAGCCCTGACGGTCCGGTACTGCCGCCTCGCTACCCCGGCGAGTGCCCCCCAGATACCAGGCCGACGTTCGGGAACCCGAAACGTCTTCACCAGGTTTTCGACAACGATGCTTGGCAACTGCTGATCCGTATCTTGACGTAACTGGGCGATTTTTCGCGGCGCGACTTGTGACCCGGCGAAAGCGGGCGACAGGCATGATATCGCACGATCGATGATCCGACCTCGCGGCATTGTCATGCTGGAGCGGTGAGTTCTACCGGGGTGGGCAGGTCCTCCCGGGACGGTCCGGTTGCATGGGGTGGCCGGTTCGCACGCGTCTCGTTACCGAGAACCAACCCACCCTCTAACTGTACCTCCCTGCGAGGGCGGGAGGATTCCGGCCTTGATGACTTACCCGGGTTATCATGCCGGGCATGGGATCACTAACTGGAAAAACGGCGCTGGTGACGGGTGCGAGCAAGGGTATCGGCAAGGCCATCGCCCTGGCATTTGGCGAGGCGGGGGCGAATGTCGTTGCGACGGCCCGAACTGCCAGCGAAATCGATGATGTTGCGGTCTCGGTCCGAGGGTTCGGAGGCAAGGCATTAGGTGTAGTGGCCGATCTAGGGATCGAGGCCGACATCGATAGCCTGGCTTCCGCCGCGAAAGAAGAGTTTGGCGGGGTCGACATCCTGGTCAACAACGCTGCAATCATCCACCCCCGAATTCCGGTGAACGAGTTCGACCCCCAGCTCTGGCGTGATGTGCTCAACGTGAACCTTACCGGGGCCTTCCTGCTTACGCGCGCCATCCTGCCGGGGATGATCGAACGCGGCTACGGCAGGATCATCAACATCTCGTCAATAGGTGGTCGCAAGGGCGGGGCTGGCCGGAGCGCATATCGCGTCACGAAATCGGGTTTGATCAGCCTGACGGAGACGCTTGCGGCCGAGGTGCACGAGCACGGCATCAGCGTGAATGCGATCTGCCCCGGTGGGACCGACACCGAGGGCTACCGGGCTGCATTCAATACGGTGGGCCGTGCGGACAATCCGAAGCTGATGGATCCATCGGAGATCGCTGCCGTTGCACTGTTCCTTGTCTCTGACGCGAGCTCGGCAATCACCGGAACGGCAATCGATTCGTTCGGTGGCGGCAACCCGTTATTCGCCTAGAAGCAGTGATTAGCCGGACTTTTCGGCCCTGGTTGTCGCTCCCGTACTGGTTACGGGGCTTATCGAGCGAATTACTCCTCGCACAGGGCAGGTAGCGATCAGTCTTTTTTGCTCTGCGGATATATATTATTATGATATCATTTTATTATTCGGGCTGAAATGGCTACCTGGAGGAATTCAGATGCAAGAAACCAGAATCCCGTCCGCCCCTACCGGCGACGGGACGACTTTTTCAGAGAAACAGGGATGGGCGCTGGCCGGCGTGCTTGGCATCCTGGTCGCGCTGATCGCATTCGGATTGATAGCACTCGGCGCGGCGCTAATCGCAATGGAAATAATCCACTGGGGCTGGAGCGTTGCCATCATCATCCCATCGGCCGTTTTCCTGGTGCCCATCGGGGTAACGGCGCACTACCTGGTCCAGCCGAACCAGTCGCTGGTGATCACCCTGTTCGGACGCTACCGCGGGACAATAAACGAGCCCGGTTGGTACTGGACGCCAAATCCGTTCACCAAGATCGAATCGAAACTCATTTCCAAGAGGGTCCACAACTTCACGACCGCAACGACGAAGGTTAACGATGCCGAGGGCAACCCGATCGAGATTGCGGCGGTGGTTGTGTGGCGCGTCGTCGACACCGCTCGCGCGGTGTTCCAGGTGAGCGACTACCAAGATTTCGTGGAGGTCCAGAGCGAGACCGCCATCCGGAGCCTGGGTACACAATATCCCTACGACGATTTCGAGGGTCATTCCACTTCGCTGAGGGCGAATCCCGACGAGGTGGCCCACACCCTGCACCAGGAGGTCTCGAAACGGCTGTCGATCGCCGGGGTCGAGGTTGTTGAAGCGCGACTCACCCACCTGGCTTATGCGACCGAGATCGCCGAGGCGATGCTCAGGAGGCAGCAGGCCTCGGCGATCATTTCTGCCCGCTCCCGGATCGTCCAGGGTGCAGTGGGGATGGTCAAGATGGCGCTCGAGGAGTTATCGGAACAGGGAATCGTCGATCTCGATGAGGAGCGAAAGGCGACCATGGTTTCAAACTTACTGGTGGTCCTGACCAGCGATCAATCGACTACCCCGGTCGTCAATGCCGGGTCGATCTACTGATCCGGTGCCGGACGACAAACCGACTCCCGGACCCCGGCCCAGGGGAAGACCAAGGAGCGACGCCCGGCGTCGGGCCTATCCGCTGCGGCTGCGTGAGGAAGTTCACGTGGAACTGGAGCGCTGGGCAGCCGATGAACTGAGGAGTTTGAACGCCCAGATCGAGTTTTTGCTCCGCAAGGCCCTGGTTGAAGTTGGGCGCCTGAAAGCCAGTAGATAAATCCGGGAACTGAAGAGGAGGTGTTAGTAAATGTGGATAAAGCCAAACCGGCTCGAAAAGTGAATACTGGTTGTTCCGATCTGGCATGTACTGGCAATGGCGATTGTTTCCGGCGTCGTTGCCGGCCTCGTTGCCAGCACGACATCGGTGAACCGCCCGGTAGTCTGGGCGATCACAACGGCTATTGTCTGGACGGTGCTATTCACCGACGTGGTCATCCAACGACGCCGCGGATACCGGCACCGGCCCGGAACGTGGGGGCGGTATCGTCATTCGGACACCGATGGTCTACGGCTTCGGTGACCCCCGTGCCACAGCGCACACGCGAACAGGCGACTGAATTTCTTCAGTCGCCTGTGACTGCTTCTGCCTGCTTGACGGCTATTCTTCTTCTTCCCCGGACTGGCGAGAGGCTATCACTTTTTGCGCATCCATCGGCGGCACCGGCTCGTAGTGGTCCGCTACCGCTGTGAAGTCGCCACGGGCCTTTGTCAGCGACCTGAGGTCAGCTGCGTAACGTTGCATCATCGACGCGGGCGCTTCAGCGGTGATCTCGGTCAGGCCCTTGCCCTTCGGTTCCATTCCGCCAATGCGTGCACGTCGACTGTTGAGGTCGCCCATCACATCGCCGGCGCAGTCATCGGGCGCAAGGATCTTGAGCTTCAGCACCGGTTCGAGGAGTGTTGGCTTTGCGTCCCGGACCGCCTGCCTGAATCCCATGCTGCCGGCGATTTCGAACGCCATTCCTGACGAGTCGACCGAGTGTGACGACCCGTCGGTGAGTGTTACAGCCACATCAACGACCGGGTAGCCAGCGACAACTCCGCCGACGGCAGCGTTTCGCACGCCTTTCTCAACGGCAGGGATGTAGTCCTTCGGTACGTTCCCGCCAACAACCTTGGACCCGAACGTAATGCCCTCTCCCGCTCCGGCAGGAGAAATCTCGAGTACGACGTGCCCGTACTGGCCGCGCCCACCCGACTGTTTCTTGTGCTTGTACGAGACCGATGTTTGCCCTCCGACCGTCTCCCGGTATGGAATGCTCGGTAAGGCAGTATCGAGGTTCACATCAAACTTGCGGGCGATTCGCTCGATCGCCAGGTCGACATGGATATCGCCGAGGCCGTGGAGCACCGTTTCGGAAGTATCGGGATTCCGCTCAATCTCCAGGGTCGGGTCCTCTTCCGTAATCCTCGCCAGCGAATCGGCCATCTTGTCCAGGTCGGCCTGCGAGCTCGGCGTCACGGCCAGTGCGAACACCGGTGACGGCAGATCGGCCCCGGTCAATTTGACCTCGCTGTCCTTGTCGCAGAGAGTGTCGAACGTGCCGGTGTGGCTCAGACGGGAGATGACCCCGATATCGCCGCGTATTACCTCTGTGACCGGCTCGGTTTCCTTGCCCGCCGGTCGGTACACCTGGCCAATTCGTTCGTTCTCGCCCTGGTTAACGTTCCAGAGCGGGGCGTTCGACGTGGCGGTGGCGCCATACACACGGAAATAGGAAAGCTTTCCTACGAACGGGTCGGCGGCTGTCTTGAAAACCAGGTTGGCCTGTTTGCCTTCTGGCACATCCGGGACCTCGACATCGTCGGGTGACGGCATCAGCTCAGCGATGCTATCGAGCAGTTCTGCGGTGCCGGTGTTAGTTGCGGCAGCCGCAGCGAAGATGGGAACGATACTCCGACTGAGAATCCCCGCCTTGAGGCCAGACGAAATCTCATCAGGCGACAGCGATTCACCATCGAGGTACTTCATCAGCAGGTCGTCGTCGGCTTCAGCTATCGCCTCGATGACACTCTCATCGAGATCGCCCGACTCGAGAGCGCTCGAAACCCCGCTGAACGACTCGGCAGCACCCTCGACCATCTGGAGCGATACGCATTGGCGGCCCCAGGCCTCGGCCAGTTCCATGCAGGTCTGCTCGTATGATGTGTTCTCCCGGTCGAGTTTGTTCACAACGATCGCAGTGGGAATACCAAGGTCTTCGGTGTAGGACCAGGCCTGCTGCGCCCCGACCTCGATGCCCGCCGCTGCCGAAATGACGATAATTGCTGAATCGGCGACCCTTACTGCCGATAGCATGTCGCCCCGGAAATCGGGATACCCGGGGGTGTCGAGGATATTAATCCTGTGGTCTTTCCATGAGCACGGCAAGATCGCGAGCTGGACGCTGGAACCACGACGCTGCTCTTCCGGCTCGTAGTCCGAAAGGCTGGTCTGGTCATCGACCTTGCCCTGCCGGGTCGTGCCGCCGGCAGTGAAAAACAACGCGTCGGCAAGCGAGGTCTTGCCCGCACCGTTATGAGCCGTGAGTGCGACGTTGCGAATCTGGCTCGTGTTCAAATCAGCCATACGGTGTCTCTCCTGGAATTCGAAGCAGGGTGGACGACTCCTGCCCGGGTAATTAGTCGAGTTCGCGATGCCGCCGATATTAGCACCGGAAACGAAAAACAGGTAAAAGACGGGCTGAGAAGGCTCTGAGGGAATTACCAGGCGCGGCACGGATGGGTTCGGCACAGGCCGATGATTGGACGCTGCCGCTATAAGGGCGGGCTCGGGTGTGCACCTGTGCGGACGGCCGTTCGTGGGAGACCAACCGGTTAAAAAAGATGGAGCCGGTGCACGACAGCAAAATTACATGCCGTGCCCGACCCCACCAAGACGGATGAGGAGACCGTTCGGCCCGGAGGCCTACATATCGCCCACTCGACTTTCGTTGCTGTTCGCAATCGTGATGCCCTGCCGTTTGAGCATCTGGACCGCTTTGCGTCCGTCTTCTATATATAAAAACAGGCCTGTGTGAAGGTGAAGTTGGACGTTTGTAGGATCTGTGCAGGAATTCCAGGTCCGTGCCCCGGAGCGCGTTTTCGATGCAGTTGCTTCATTTATGTACTGAAGAAACTGCGCTCGGACGCCGTTTGGCGTTACGCTGGAGACGAAATGGATATTCACCTTGCTCGGACCGACTGCCTTTGTTGCCGTATCACCGCTGGGGGGGTGGCGACCTAGACACGCGCGAGCGACGATCCGGACTGCCACCCCTCGCCAGACGAATGCGGGGGGTTTTTATTTTGCGAAGTCGAGACAGAGACACAACATTCGAATATGACATCAGTTCCACAACAGGAAGACCCGTTTTTTAGCTTTCCGCACCCGCTGAATGCCAGCGTTGCGCGTGCTGTTGCCGCAGGCGTGGTGATCATGGCGGTTGTAACGATCGTCTTCGACCAGCCGCTAATCACGCTGCTGCTGGCCTACGGGTTCATCGCACGCGTGCTTGCCGGACCCAGGCTCAGCCCCCTGGCCCTGCTGGTTACGAAGGTGATCGTCCCGAAATTCGGTCTCCCCTACCGGCCGGTGGCGGGTCCCCCGAAGCGCTTCGCTGCCACCATCGGCGTGGCGTTCACCGTGACGGCTGCGGTATTGTCGCTGGGGTTCGGCCTGAACGGGGTGGCCTACGGGGTGCTCGGAGGTCTGATCTTCGCCGCCACACTCGAAAGCGTCTTCGGCTTCTGCCTGGGCTGCATGGTCTTTCGGTTCCTGATCGACTGGGGAGTCATCCCTGAGAGCGTCTGCGAGGACTGCGCCAATTTCGAGAGCCGCGCCCGCCGGATGGCAGCCCGCGGACTCCGCCCAGACGGCACCCCGCTCTTGGAGTAGGGGGACGGCGTAATCACGGATGAGGAAAGGCCCGGCCTGCTTAGGTCGGGTCTTTTTTTGTATGCCGAGCCTGGCGTTCCGAACGCTGGCTATCCCCCGACCAATCAGCGGCTCGTGCCCTTCGATCTGGCCAGCACCACCCGAACCCGCAGAAAAAGTCACCTGGTGACTACGCGTCCCCCCGCGATTTGTACTCTTCGAATAGCTTCCAGGTGTTTTCGTTGAAGGGGTAGTACTTGCCGGGTGAGCCTGGATTCTTGCGGAGCTCGGTCTTGATAACCTGCTCGACCTCTTCACGTTCGGCAGCGATCTCCAGGACACGATCGGCCATTGCAGCCGGGACCACGACAACGCCGTCGTTATCGCCAATGATTGCGTCGCCGGGCCTCACCGCCACACCGCCGCACGAAATCACCTCGTTCACACCCCACGGCTGCATCACCGCCGGTCCCTGCTTGGCGGTTGAGGAGTGTGCAAATACCGGGAAGCCGTAGTCCTTCAGCTCTGCCGTATCCCGCACCGAACCATCGGTCACAAGGCCGCCGACCTTCAACTGGGCCAGCCGGTAGAACTTGATATCGCCGCCGATCGATTCCCACGGCCCAACCGCCGAGGCGACCAGTACTTCGTTGGGCCCGCACAGTTCGAAAGTGACATACTCCGGCGAATCTTCGGCCTTTGCCTTATCGGCCAGGATGTCGGGACGGTGGTACACGAACCGCAGGGTAACGGCCCTGCCGACCATCTTCTGGTCGGGGAAGATCGGGCGCGCCCCGTGGATCATCGCCTGCGGCCAGTTTTCGACCCACAGGCCGTCGATCAGAGTCTGTGTGGGCAATTCGCCCAGTTTGGCGAGTGTTTCGTCTGAAATTGCGGGTTCGGTTGTCACCTGGTTCTCCTGGTGTCGATCTTCGTTCGGTGTTGGCGGCTATTTAGGAATCGAGGTTATGAACCGTGCTTGAACTTGTCCAGAACAGTTACGAGCATCGCGCTGGCAGGCACCGGGATGTCTGCCTCGCTTGCGATGCTCACCACGGCACCGAGCAGTTCATCTAGCTCAAGCGGTTTTCCGGCTTCAAGGTCGTACTGGAGCGATGACTGGTAGGCGTCGGCCTCGGCCTTCGCACCTTCCAGTTTTACCGCAGCACAGCGCGGTGGAAAGTTCACACCCTGGGATTGCCCGACAGCAACGATTTCTTCCATCACCGTGCGGATTGATGCCTCGCCGCGCGGACTGGCGAGGACCTCGGGGAGGGTCGCCCGTGCCGCGGTCATGGTTGTGCCGATCGATGCCACGGAAACGAGCTTGCTCCACAGGCTATCGACGATGTTGCTGCTTACCTCAACCTGGATCCCCGGTTTGTCGAAGAGGTCACGAATAGCCGCTGTTCGCGCCGTCGTTGAGCCGTCGTTTTCGCCAAACTCGATCCTCGCCGCCGAGCCGCTCTGGTGAACGCGTCCCGGGCCCGGCATCCCCGCCTCGATATAGGTCGCACCCTGCAACACGCGGTCCCAGCCATAGTGCTCAGCGATCATGGATCCGCTCGTCACGCCGTTCTGGATTGTGAGGATGTTGGTATCGGGTCCGACCATTCTCCCGAGTAACGGCAGCGCCTCGGTGTTGGAGTAGAGCTTGGTGCAGTGGAGGACCAGGTCGACGACGCCGACGGTGGATGGGTTGTCAGTGACGCTGGCCCTGACATTGAAGCTGTCCCAGTGGCTGTCGACCTGGAGGCCGTTTTTAGCGATGGCTTCACCATGCGCGCCACGGGCGATCA
>JASLNQ010000001.1:12418-21444 GCA_030745955.1 Dehalococcoidia bacterium
TATTCGCATCGCCAGCACCCAATCCTTTTTACGTTCGAACCACCGTTCAGCCCAATCGGATTTCTTGCGCGGTCAACACTATCCGAAAATTGCCGTTCTGGTTCTCCGTTGCAGACAGGGGACTGGGATTCTCACGCTATGACAACCGATCCGGCCTGCACTATCACGCATTTATCCCGAGACACTCGTAAACCGCTGCTAGACTCGTTGGTCGATCACTCAAAGGGAAACGCATTTGCCAGAAAACACGGTCACGCCCTCCCCCACCCTCGCCCGAACAGGTGGTCGTTCGGTGAAGGAGCAACGGCCGGTCAGGATCGTGCCCGGCTACGTGCCCGACGCCGAGGGTTCGGCGCTTATCGAGACAGGGAACACGCGGGTCATCTGCGCCGCCACGGTCGAGCGGAGTGTGCCGCCGTGGATGCGTGGCAAGGGCACCGGGTGGGTCACGGCCGAGTATTCGATGTTGCCCCGGTCGACTACGGAGCGAGTCCGGAGGGAACGGGGCAGGATCGGTGGCAGGACCCAGGAGATCCAGCGCTTGATCGGGCGGGCGCTCCGGGCGGTCACTGACCTACCTGCCCTTGGTGAGATCTCTGTGTTGCTCGATTGCGACGTGCTGCGGGCCGACGGGGGCACGCGAACGGCCTCGATCACCGGGGCTTACGTGGCGCTCCACCAGGCCCTGGCGGGACTTGTCGAAGCCGGGAAGCTCGAGGCGATACCGCTGAAAGACCAGATCGCAGCGATCAGCGTTGGCATCGTCGACGGGACTGCGGTCCTCGATCTCGACTATAACGAAGACTCGGCCGCCAGTGTGGACATGAATGTCGTGACGACCGGGAGCGGTGAGTTCGTCGAATTGCAGGGGACCGGGGAAGAGGCGACCTTCACGCGTACGCAACTCGATCAGATGCTCGCACTGGCCGATTCGGGCATCAAGAACCTTCTCAAGGCCCAGCGGGACGCAATCGGGACCTGACGGTGGCACCACGACCCATCTACATATCGGTGATTGGCGCCGGCAACGAGTCGCCTGTATCGGCCCTGCAACAGGCCGAGGAAGTGGGCCGCCTGCTCGCCGAGAACGGCGCGGTGGTCGTTTGCGGCGGCCTGAACGGCGTGATGGAGGCGGTTTCGCGGGGGGCCAGGCAGGCCGGGGGGCGGACAATCGGGATACTGCCCGGCGACGATCACGAATCGGCCAACCAGTGGATCGACACGTCCATCCCGACCGGTCTTGGCTATGCGAGGAACACGGTGGTGGTGAAGACCGGCGATGCTGTGATCGCCATCGCCGGGGCCTTCGGCACACTCTCGGAGATCGGCCATGCGGTCGCCGACAACAAGACAGTCGTCGGCCTCAACACCTGGGAGCTTTCACGCGAGGGTGCTGCGGATGCCGCAATTGTGGTGGCCGACACCCCGGCGGCTGCAGTCGAGCTTGCGATAGCGGCGGCGAAAGAGGCACGGAAGCTCTAGCTCAATAATCGGTAGATTTACTCGAATAACGCTGCCCACGCTGGTAGCGCAACTGACAGGAAACACGAAAAAACAAATGGTGAAAATCACTGCAGTTATCGGACATGAAATTCTCGACTCGAGGGGTAACCCGACGGTCGGGGCGACCGTCACCCTGGGCGACGGGACCACGGCATCGGCCGCCGTGCCCTCTGGCGCGAGCACAGGGAGCCGGGAGGCGGTCGAACTCCGCGACGGCGATCCCAGGCGCTTTGGTGGCAAGGGAGTCAGCAGGGCCGTCAACAACGTGAACGGCGATCTGGCGGGCGCGGTGACCGGCATTGAGGCCATCGATCAGCGGGCCATCGACCGGGCGATGATCGATCTTGATGGCACTCCCAACAAGGGCCGGGTCGGTGCAAACGCCATTCTCGCTGTTTCGCTGGCGGCGCTGCGGGCTGGAGCGGCCAGCTCGGGCAACCCGCTGTATGTGCACATTGCGAATCTCACGGGCAACGATTCGGCCATCGAACTGCCGGTCCCGATGTTCAACGTCCTCAACGGCGGTGCACACGCAATGGGTTCGACCGATTTCCAGGAGTTCATGCTGGTCCCGGCCGGTATCGAATCGTTCTCCGAGGCGCTCAGGTGCGGTGCCGAAATGTACGAGTGGCTGAACAAGAAACTCCACGCCGATGGCCACGCCACGACTGTTGGTGACGAGGGCGGATTCGCACCGCAGGGTCTCACCAACCGCGGTGCGCTCGAATACGCGACCGCTGCGATAGAGGGTGCGGGTTACCGGCCCGGTGAAGACGTTTTTATCGCCCTCGACCCGGCATCGTCGGAGTTCTATTCCGGTGGTGTCTACGACCTTTCGCGGGAGGACCGCAAGCTTTCCAGCGAGGAGATGGTCGAGGAGTACAGCGTTCTCAGCAGGGACTTCCCGATCTACTCGGTCGAGGACGGCCTTGCTGAAGATGACTGGTCGGGGTGGGAAGTGCTGACCGGGAAGATCGGCGACCGCGTTCAGCTTGTCGGCGACGACCTCTACGTCACGCAGGCCCGGTACGTCCAGCAGGGGATCGACCAGCGGGCCGGGAACGCGGTACTCGTGAAACTCAACCAGGTTGGCAGTGTTTCAGAGACACTCGACACCGTTCAACTCGCCCGGGACGCCGGATTCGGGATTGTGATTAGTCACCGTTCGGGAGAAACTGAAGATACTTCCATAGCCGATCTTGCGGTCGGCACCGCCGCCGGTCAGATCAAAACGGGCGCACCGGCACGCAGCGAACGCATAGCAAAGTACAACCGCCTGCTTCGCATCGAGGAACTTCTCGGAGGTCGGGCACAATACGCAGGAAAACGTGTCCTGCCGAACTGTTAGCGAAACTCTTTTTATCCAGGACCAGCAAGCCCTGGCAAACCGGGAACGAGGAAACAGAAATGGCAAAGACGAAGGTCGGAATAAACGGATTTGGACGGATTGGGCGGCAGGTGTTCCGCACGATTTCAGAGCGGCACGGCGACACCCTGGAGGTGGTTGCCGTGAACGATCTCGGCGATGCCGCGACCAATGCTCACCTGTTCAAGTTCGACTCCACCTACGGCCGCTATCCGGGCACGGTCGAGGCCGTCGATGGCGCCCTGAAGATCGACGGACGGGATGTCACATCATTCTCCGAGCGCGACCCGGCAGCTATCAAGTGGGGTGACGAGGGGGTCGATATCGTGATCGAGTCGACCGGCTTCTTCACCGATGCCACGCAGGCCGGGGGCCACCTCAACGGAGGTGCGAAGAAGGTCATCATCTCGGCTCCGGCCAAGAACGAGGACCTGACGGTCGTGCTCGGTGTGAACGATGACGAGTACGATCCAGCGGCCCACAACGTTGTGTCGAATGCTTCATGCACGACAAACTGCGTGGCGCCGATGGCGAAGGTGCTGCACGATAACTTCGGTGTCGAGAGTGCGCTGATGTCGACCATTCACGCCTATACGAACGACCAGAAGATCCTCGACCAGGTACACGACGACCTCCGCCGGGCAAGGGCCGCTGCCAACAGCATCATCCCGACGACGACCGGTGCCGCAAAGGCTGTGACGATCGTAATTCCGGAACTCGAGGGCAGGATCGATGGGATGGCTTACAGGGTGCCGGTTATCACGGGATCGGTGACCGACCTGACCGTGAAGCTCGAGAAAAGCGCTTCGCTGGATGATGTGAACGAGGCGTATCGGGAGGCTTCGATGAAGGGCCTTCACGGGATTCTTGGCTACTCGGACGAGCCGCTCGTTTCGGTCGATTTCATCGGCAACCCGAATTCGTGCACCATCGACTCACTGGCAACTTCAGCGGTTGGCGAGGGGTTCGTGAAGGTTGTCGGCTGGTACGACAACGAGTGGGGCTACTCCTCACGCACCGCCGACCTGGCCAATTTCATGGTTGAAAAGGGGCTGTAGGGGCTGTCTCGGGACTCGGCGCATAGCGGATTCAGTTCGCTCTCCTCTTCCCGGCCGGAGTGGAGGGATGCAGGTCGATTCGGTGAAACCATTGTCTCTCTGACGGTTCCTGGTTCAGTACTGGCCGCTGCATACAGGCAGCAGACGACGGCAGGGTCAACACCGGCTGATCCGTTGACTTTTCCGGTGTTGGCCTCGATCCCTCCCCAGGGGTCGGGAAGAAGGCAGCCCCACTGGCCCGTGGCGTTTGTTCGTCACGGGCTGGCTATTTGAGTACTCCGGCTTTTGAAGGGACCGGCCTGCAGATATATCGTTCTTGAATTTCGGCCTTCGTACGTGCGCGGGCGTATAATTTCTGGCAATGCGCCACAGAGGTGCAAAAGGTGCGGCGCGGGTTCGGTGTCGCGATCGCATCCCAGTTCGAGCACGGGCAAAACCCGGGTTCGATTTTCAAAAGCCGGAAGGGCCAGATTTAGATGGACACCACAACTAGTAGCGGCAGCACACAGACCAACGGCACCAGCGGTGCGCAGCGTTGGAAGGAAATGTCGAAACCCGAAGTTGGCGACTGGCGGGTGAAGGGCGGACTCGCCCAGATGCTCAAGGGCGGCGTCATCATGGACGTCGTAACCCCTGTCGATGCGAAGATCGCCGAGGACGCCGGCGCCGTGTCGGTAATGGCGCTTGAACGCGTACCTTCGGACATCCGCAAGGACGGCGGCGTGGCACGAATGTCCGACCCCGAACTCATCTCAGGCATCATCGATGCCGTGTCCATTCCGGTCATGGCAAAAGCCCGGATCGGTCACTTCGTGGAAGCCCAGATTCTCGAAGCCCTCGGAGTCGACTACTGCGACGAGTCGGAGGTCCTCACCCCTGCCGACAAGAAGTACCACATCGACAAATGGCAGTACAAGATGCCGTACGTCTGTGGTGCCCGAAACCTCGGAGAGGCACTCCGCCGTATCGGCGAGGGAGCGGCGATGATCCGCACGAAGGGTGAAGCCGGGACAGGCGACATCGTCCAGGCCGTTACGCACGCCCGGCAGATCCTCGGGGACATACGCAGGCTTCAAAGCCTCCCGACCGAGGAGTTGATGTCGGCAGCGAGGGATTTCCAGGCACCATACGAACTGGTTGTCGAGGTGCATCGCACGGGCAAGCTGCCGGTGGTGAACTTTGCAGCCGGTGGTATCGCAACCCCAGCCGACGCCGCACTGATGATGCAGATCGGTGTCGAGGGTGTGTTTGTCGGCTCGGGGATCTTCAAGAGCTCCAACCCGGCGAAGATGGCCGATGCCATCGTAAGGGCGACGACCCACTACAACGACCCCGACACCCTGGCCGAGATTTCACGTGGACTCGGTGATGCGATGCGAGGTATCGAAGTGGCCAAGATGCCCGAAGCCGAACGGCTCGAGACCCGCGGTTGGTAAACACGCAAAACGGCAACACACCGCGGCGGCCACGCATCGGTGTGCTTGCGCTGCAGGGCGATTTCGCCGAGCACATCCATATGCTTGGCCTGATCGGGATCAGCGCGGTCGAGGTCCGGAAGGTCCAGCAGCTTTCCGAGATCGACGGCCTGATCGTCCCCGGCGGTGAAAGCACGACGATCGTGAAGCTACTTGCGCGTTTCGGATTCATCGATGAGTTGCACGCCCGTGTCGAGGCGGGAATGGCGCTGTGGGGGACGTGCGCCGGCATGATCGTGATAGCACGCGAACTGGCCGATCCCTACCCCACTCCGCTGAACCTGCTCGATATCGGTGTCGCCCGGAACTACTTCGGCAGGCAAGTCGACAGCTTCGAGGCAGAGCTTGCTATTGATGGTATCGAGGGCGGTCCTTTGCGGGCCGTGTTCATCAGGGCACCCATCGTGACGGACACCGGAGACGGCATAGAAGTGATCGCTACGGTCAATAACGGACAGGTGGTAGCGGTCAAAAAGGACCGGGTGCTGGCAACTTCGTTCCACCCCGAACTGACCAACGACACCCGGATCCATGCTCTGTTCGTACAAATGGCAGATGAAGCCCTGAAAGATTCAGTCGAGCCATCCGGTGAGACCCGGATGCAGGCTTCGCCCGGACCCACGGAGGAATCCCCGAGTACGGTATGATCCGCCACCTTCACCCAACAGACTCGCCCGGACTGCTGCAATTCAGCCAGTCATCGGGCCGGGGTGAAACGTGCACTCTCGTGGGTGCGCTCCGTGGCGGGCCGGGCGGTTTTCCAACGGTGAAATACGCTGGCATCGCCCTTTCGCCCCGTGCCTGGCAGAGCTGCTGGGTAGAAGCGCGCCGTGGCCGGATCGACGCCCTGTTGCGGGCCGGTCCCCGTTCGGGGAAACAGGCCTGGGAGGTAGGCGAACTGTATCTCCGCAGGTCGAAACCTGAACTCGCCCTCGACCTGCTCGAGCAGATCGCAGTACCAGCAGGCGGTGCCGGTGCGCAACGGATATTTCTGAGGGTTCCGCTTGATGGAGAGCAAGCGGACAGCAACGTTTCCGAAGATGCCCGACGGGCAGGGTTTTCACCGATTTACCGGGAAACGGTTTATCGCTGCGAGTCGGCGAATTCGGCCATCAACAGGTTGGGAATACCCGACCACTCGCTCCATTTGAGGCCGAGGACCGAAGCCGATCAGCCGGAGCTGTTCCGGATGTACAACGCCACCACGCCGATCGAAACCCGCATGAAGTCGGGGCAGACGTCCCAGGATTGGGAAGCGTCGACTGAGCGGCTGGGCCGGAAGACTTCAGAGTGGATATTCGATCTCCCCGACGGGTCTGCCGGCGCCCTGATGCAAAGGAGCTCCACTCGATCGGGTCAGATGTTCACTCTTAACTGGTCCACTGAGGCCGGCAGCGAGTTGCCGGGCCTCGTTGCCGCCGCGATGGCGGAAAGCAGAGACCTGCCGGTCACGACGGTCGTACCTGAATACCGCCCCGCATTCGCACATTTGCTTACCACCCTGGGTTTTGTCGAACAAGAACGGTACGAAGTTATGGTTAAATTGCTGGCCCAGACGGTGTCTGAAGCCCGCGGGGCGTTTGCTGCCATTAGCTGATCGAGAGCCGATCGGAAGAGGAGAAGTTCCAGCTGGTAAATCCCAACGCACAGGTTGTCGACAACCTTGAAGCCTTCATCGACATTTTCCCTAATGAAATAGCAGACTCGCTGCGTGCGCGAGAGGATATCGGGGACCTGCTTGAAGTCGTGCTCGACCTCGGGAGAAATCCCGAAGCTCGGTTCCCCGGTGAGCAGGCTTCGCTGAGCGAAATCGAGGTTTCCCACGATCAGATCGCTTACGTCGTAGAGCACGTTGGGCATTTCGGTGACGATAACCGAGCTGGAATCGAACGCACCCTTCACCGGATTTCCGTACTGCGTAACCGGGCCGGCACCCCCGTTGGCCTGACGTGCAGGGTTGGCCGTGCGGTATACGGGTCGGTTCGGCTGATCGACGACCTGATCCGCTCCGGGAAGAGCGTGTTGATCCTTGGCCGGCCCGGCGTCGGCAAAACAACGATCCTGCGTGAAACCGCGCGCGTACTGGCCGACGAGGCCGAGAAACGCGTTGTGGTTGTTGACACCTCGAACGAAATAGCCGGCGACGGCGATGTTCCGCACCCGGCTATCGGGCGGGCACGTCGGATGCAGGTCGCCAACACGAGCCTGCAGCACAACGTGATGATCGAAGGCGTTGAGAACCACATGCCCGAGGTGATCGTCATCGACGAGATGAGCACTGAGCTGGAAGCGCTCGCCGCACGGACTATCGCTGAACGGGGTGTGCAATTGGTCGCCACCGCCCATGGCAACACGCTCGCAAACGTTGTCTCAAACCCGACGCTCTCAGACCTCGTTGGAGGAACCCAGACGGTAACGCTGGGCGATATCGAGGCACGGCGGAGGCGAACGCAGAAAACGGTGCTCGAACGCAAACACGATCCTACTTTCGATATCGTCGTTGAGATTCGTGAGCGAAACGTCGTTGCCGTACATCCTGAGGTCGGGACCGCCGTCGACCGCATGCTGCGCGGGATCTCGATTCCACAGGAAGCGCGCCGGCTCCAACCGGACGGCAGCGTCGACACCGAGGTCGAGGAGATGCCCGGTTCCGAGTCGGAGTTCACCCCGGCGCCGTTCGACGTCGATGACCTGTCACGCGGCCGTCCCGACCGTGATCGCCGGCGAAATCGGTCGGCGAGTAACGGGAGCGGTCGGGATCGGCAGGAGTTCGATGATGACGCGGGCGAAAGCGAGGCACCGAGGCCAGCCCTCACCAGGGTATTCCCGTTTGGTATCCCGAAGAGTGCGATCAAGGAAGTGATCGCCGAGATGAATTCGCCAGTACAGGTGGTCGATTTCGCCGATGTCGCCGAAATTTTCGTCACCACCAAGTCGCATTACAGCCGACGCCCCACCGCGGTCCGCAGGGCCGAGCGCGATGGTGTGATGGTCCACGTGCTTCGACGGGGAACGAAAGAGCAGATCAAGCAGTTCCTGAGGCGCTTCGACCCTAAACGTCAACACCGGGCATCGGGACGCAACGGCGCCGATTTCGGCGATGAGGGCATAGGGCAGAGTGGCCGTGCGAAAGATGCGCTGGTTGAGACCGAGTCTGCAATTAGCCGTGTCGTTGCCGGCGAGCAGCGCGTCGAACTGATGGCCCAACCACCGTACGTCCGGAGACTCCAGCATGGTCTGGCTGCCCGTAACAACCTCGGTTCAGCGAGCATGGGCAGAGAACCCTCCCGGCGCGTTGTCATACGCCGCCGCGGGCGGTAGGGTTCAGACTGCACGCCATCCCGGCCGGCCGGCCGTTCGAGACGCAGCCAGGTGGGCCAGGGGCTGTCCCTGGTTCCCGCAGGAACCGGGGTGCAGGTGAAGGGGCTGATAGCGAGATAGAAACGAGTGGCCCGGGAATTGCAGGGCATGAGGTACGGACATTGACCGCCAAAGCGCAGAGCGCCTTAGATTTCGGGACGAGCGGTGAACGCTTGAAAAAGCTTACGGTCGAGGGGGGGCTGCTGATCACCTTCGAGGGCGGCGAAGGCGTTGGGAAGTCGACCCAGGCCGAAAGACTGTTCC
>JASLNQ010000001.1:21454-28984 GCA_030745955.1 Dehalococcoidia bacterium
AAGCATCGATGTAGCGCTGGCCCGTGAGCCGGGAAGTTCTGACCTCGGGAACAACGTTCGACGCTGGATCAAGCGGTCCAGCTCTTCGTCTCCGCTCGCCGAGACCCTGTTGTTCGAGGCAGCGCGCGCTCAACTCATATTCGAGTTGGTGCGACCGGCGCTCGACCGGGGTACGGTTGTGATACTCGATCGATTCACCGATTCGACGCTGGCTTACCAGGGTTATGCCCGCGGTGGTGACATCGAGGTGATCGAACAGCTGAACGAAATCGCTACCGCGGGTCTCATCCCGAACCTTACGGTGCTGCTCGATGCCGATCCGAAAATTACCCTGGCCCGGGTTTCAAATAAGCCAAGTCTCTTTGATGAAACCGGCCCGAAGGCGGCGACCCGGGTTGACGACGAGAGCGAGCGGCGGTTCGAGCAGGCCCCGCTCAAATTTCACAATTCCGTTCGCAAGGGCTTCCTGGAGCTTTCGGGCAGAGATCCCCGTTGGTGCGTCGTGCGCGCCGACCAGGCAGGCCACCGCATCGCCGACGCGATTCTGAAAAGGGCACGACGTTTGTTGATCGAGCATGGTGTGCCGGCTGAGGTGTTCAAGGCGTAGGGAGATGCGCCCCGGCTGCACAAGGGTGGGTTGAAGGCTCGCTGAAGAGGGGTCCACGCGTCTTTAGGAACCACCCACACCCTAACCCGTCTCCGTTAGCTCCGGGCGTGCGAGGCGCACTTGCCAGAGGACTGGCGTGAGCCAATCGCGCGTCGCAGCTCCGCAGGGCACGCCAGGGCCAGGGTGAGGGGATTGGTCTCCCCTGGCTTTTATCCTCCGATTGGGTAGTTGCCGTATTCGTTGGCGGCCTCGTACATCGCGAGGATATTTTCCAGCGGGACATCGGGTTGGATGTTATGCACCGCGCTGAAAATGTATCCGCCTCCGGGTGCCAGGTCGCCGATACGCTTCTTGACCTCCGCCCTCACCTCATCGGGCGTCCCGTTGGGTAGTACCTGCTGCGTGTCGACAGCACCCCAGAAACTTACGCGGTCGCCGAACTCGGAGGCCAGTTCGGCCGATCCCATGCCGGTGGCGCTCACCTGCACCGGGTTGATCGCGTCGACCCCGATTTCGATCAGGTCGTCAAGCAGCAGGTTGATGGAACCGCAACAGTGGAAATGAATGAAGGCCGAGCTGTTCTGCCTGAGTGTGTCGAGGTATTTCGCGTGCCAGGGCTTTAGGAGCCGTTTGTACATATCCGGTGAAACCATGGGCCCGTGCTGGAAACCGAGGTCGTCACCCATGGCGATCACATCGACGATGTCGCCCACCTCTTTGAGCAGCGCGGTGGCCTGCCCGCCTGTTACTTCGATCGTCGCCTCGAAGAGTGCAGTTGCGAGGTCGGGGTCACCGGCAAGGTCGGCGAACCAGTCCTCGAACCCGCGGAGGAACTGCGTTGTGTGCACGAAGGGAGACGGAACCCGGAGCACGATCGCACAGTCGGTGCCTTCCCGCAGTGCCAGGGCACGTGCGCGGAGTCCCCGGGTGTAGCCGGGGTCCGTCGGGTCGGGCCAGTCGTAATTGACGATGTCACGGGCTGTTATGGAACCTGAAAGCGGATAGTCAACGACATCGTAGTAGAGTGATCCTTCGGGCATTCGACGCAGTTGCCCCCACTCGTCGATGTACCCGTCTTCACCGACATCGACATCAGGTTTATTGTCAGGCGTGCCAACGGTCAGGTAGCGGAAGTCGATATCGAGGGCTTCGAGAATCCGGTCGTCCATCACGACGGAGCGGATCCACTTGTTGGCCAGCCTGTCCTCAGCCTCGTCAACTTCCACGCCAAAGTGAGCCTTCAGTTCCTGGTATTTGGCGATGTGGACAGAGCTGTTGCTCGTGCCCCCAAGATCGAACGGTACCCGGTCGGGTTCCTCGTGGTTCAGCGCCTTCAAAACCCTCTCGCGGTGGCCCATGGTCATGTTGTTGGTCCTCACTGCCGGTCGTCCGTCACCCGGCTGGCAGATGCCGCTTTCAACGGCGTCGGGGAGGGACTAATGATGTCAGCCGAGGGTACCAACACCGGTGGTGGGCATCCATGTGCGGCCTCGTGAGGTTTTCGAAGGTGGTGGGAGTCACCGGGCCATATGATGCGGGATAAGCGAGTTGTCCGGCGGCGCATCAGCTGGTTTCCACTCATCGCCGGGTCCACTCCCCGGAAGGAGGGGACACGCCCATTCAGTCCGGGGTTAGCCCGTTGTGAGGCTGATCTGCGTGTAGCAGAAACGAATCCACTGCTGGAAGAACGTGTTCCGGTGCATTCGCCACTTGTTGATCGGGTTCTCGGGATCGAAATTGTGGATAGGCGGGACCGAATCGTCCTCAGTGTCTCTCACCACTTCGTACGCCAATCGGCCAGCGCTATATTCCGGGTGACCGAGGTGCATCAACACCTTTCGATCAGATGTCTCGAATATCGTGTACCCCGACTCCAGACCATGGGCCAGCAGGTTTATCTTTCCGACGTCCCGGGCCTTCAGCAGTTCTGAGTCGGACATGCCGGCCAGGCGGCTCTGGGGTGCCAGGAACGTATCGTCCATCGCCGCCATGATGTGGTGCGCCGGATCGAGATTATTCAGCTCGAACACACCGAATAACTTTCGGTCGAAATAGACCTTGCTTATCCCTTCGAGGTACCCGAGCGCGAACCCACCCCAGCAGATCCCCAGAGTGCTCGGTGTGTGCTCCCGTGCGTGGTTGGCGATCTCGGTGAATTCATCCCAGTATTGAACGTCTTCGAACTCGAGATGCTCGACAGGCGCCCCGGTGATGATCAGTCCGTCCAGTGCGGAATCTTGAATCGCCTCTGAATAGCTCTTGTAGAGGTCGTCAAGGTGTCCCGGGGCCCACGTTTTGTAGGAATGGGTTTCCAGGCGAATCCAAACCGGCTCGATTTGCAAAACCGACAGTCCCAGTGGGAGTAGCAGATTGAATTCGTACTGTTCGCCGAGAGGCATGATGTTCATAATCCCGATCCGTAACGGCCGAATATCCTGTTTTTCGGCCTGGTCGATCGGGACCCATCTCACCCGGTTTTGCTCGACCTGAGGGAGCGCGTGGTAGTTGGAGGGAAGAATAAGAGCGCCGCAGGCACCGAGCGTGTTGTCGACCACGAGCGGGATCTTATGGGCCTTCGCGACATCGGCGATTTTCTCGAAATCGGGAATGTTGTACCGGGGGTTGCCCATCGATTCCAGGTAGATCGCCTTCGTGTTGTCGTCGATCAGTTCCTCGAACTGGGAAGGTTGATCGTCATGCGTAAATTTGGCGGTTATCCCGAGGCGCGGGAACTGGGCCTTGAACTGGTAGTAAGTGCCGCCGTACAGCTAAGGAGTCGATATGAGGTTATCCCCAGCCTGCATCATGTTGGTGATCGCGATAAATTGAGCCGACTGTCCGGAAGCCGTTGCCAGTCCGGCCACCCCACCCTCTAGCGCTGCGGCGCGTTTTTCGAATACATCGGTCGTCGGGTTCATGATCCGGGTGTAAATGTTCCCAAATTCTTTCAGGCCGAACAGATTCGCACCGTGCTCGGCACTGTTGAACACGTAAGAGGTCGTCTGGTAAATCGGAACCGCCCGTGCATTCGTGGTCGGATCAGGTTCCTGGCCTGCGTGGAGTTGCAGGGTTTCAAACCTGTGATCGCTCATTATTTTCCTTACTGAATCTCAGCGAGCATGTCTCCAAATCAAAAAAGAATCGGAGTACTACAAACCGAAAAAACTTCTCGCACCCAAACACGGCATCATCGCCGGGTCGCTAAACATCACACGATGTCGATCTGGCAACGTATCGCTACGACTGTCACCGTCGTTAATTCCGGCGACCACAGATAACACGTGGCTCAGAGCCCTCCTGAACGCAGAAACGCCACAATAAGTACGATACGCGCCGCCCGGCCCAACCCGGCATCGCCCAACCCCGTATTCCTACTTTCACCCGCGTCGTCTTGCGAGTATTCTCCTTGTGCCAGACCAGAATCCAGAATCGCGGAGTAATTTCGGTTGAACAAGAACACGCTTAAACAGAAGTTGAACGCAGGCAAAACGACGATCGGTCCGTTCGTTGGATGGCCCTCTCCTGCGATGGTCGAAACGATGGGCTGGATGGGTTTCGATTTCGTTGTGATTGACTGTGAGCACGGCCCGATGGACTACGAAACCGCCGAGCACATGATCCGGGCCGCCGAGCTCTCCGGGACCACCCCGATCCTGCGAATCGGCCTGAACGAGCAACAGAACATCCAGCGGTACCTCGAAGCCGGCGCCGCGGGCGTCCTGATCCCACTGGTAAACAACGCCAGCGACGCCCAAAAAGTGGTCGACTCCGTCAAGTACCCACCGGTGGGTAAGCGTGGCGCATTCTCAGGCCGGGGAGCGAGGTTCAGCCTCCAACCGATGGCCGAGTACGTAAAGGAAGCCAACGAGGAGACGTTTATCGCGCTCCAGATCGAGACCCCGGAGGGGATTGAAAACCAGGACGAGATCATCGCAACCGAACTCACCGACGCTATATTCCTTGGTCCCGGCGACCTTTCCGTGAACTTCGGTCTTCCCGGCGAGACAATGCACGAGAAGGTAGTCGAAACGATCGAGGGTCTGACGACAAAGATCCTCGATGCCGGAAAGCATGTTGGAACGCTTGGCGTCACGGCTGAACAGACCATCTTCTGGCACGAACGGGGTGCCCGGTGGATCGTTGGTTCGGGCCCGAAGTTCCTGCAGGCCGGGGCCGCCGACTTCCTGAACGCGGTCAACGGCCCGCTCGGACGCTAGACCACCATGTCGAGTCCACGCTTCAACCCGCGCCAGGCGGTTGGGCACCGCTTGAAGGTGCGCGGCCAGACGTTCGATGACATGCGGGTTGGCAAGAAGGTGCTCCTGACCTGGTCCCGGCGGTGGGGCGAGGAGATGGCCGATGCCCTGGGTGCGACAGGCGCCCCACCTCCCATGATGATCGATAGCTACTGGCTGCGCACCGTCGATAGCAGCCAGGGCGGAACTACGGTGGCGTTCGCACCGCTCGGAGCGCCCGGAACGGTCATGCTGCTGGAAGACCTGATCGCATGCGGTGCCGAGCAAATCGTCGGTGTCGGGGCATCGGGCGGTCTAAACCCGGAACATCCTGTCGGTGATGTGTTGCTGCCGAACGTGTGCCGGGTGATCGACGAAGGTACATCGGGGCACTACCCGGACGATGGCCCCCCGGAAGCCGACCAGGGCCTGCGTG
This sequence comes from Dehalococcoidia bacterium, assembly GCA_030745955.1. Next base: position 26,733 of record JASLNQ010000001.1, read on the forward strand.
CCGATCTCACCTCGCTCCTGGAAAAGCACGGGGCAAGGACCGGCAGTGGCGACTGGTGGACGACTGACGGCTTTTATCGGGAGATGACCGATGACATTGCGCAACACGTCAGCGACGGGATCCTGGGTGTCGATATGGAGTCTTCGGCCATGTACCGGGTCGCCAGGCACCGTGGTGTGGCGGTGTGCAACATGCTGGTCGTGAGCGACGAGTTGTGGACCGATTGGAACTACGGGATTGATTTCAGCGAGTTCAAGACCGGGGTTGAGGCGTTGCAGGCTGCTGCTGTGGAGTGGGCTCGGGGTTGACGTGGTAGCGGGTGGTACTATTTCCGATTTCCCGACCGGAGTGGAGGGATCTCAGTAGGTCGTGCTGGTATGTCGTGCTTAACCGTTTCATCGTTTGCCAGGTTCGTTGCCTTTTAGGAGCGGGTTGAGGTTGAGGTCCCTCCGCTCCGGTCGGGAAATCGGGTTGATGGCGGTCGGGGTGGATGTTGGCGAGTGCGTGCCGTCCGTCGAGGGTCTCAGGACGGCATTATTTGGTGGTTGGCGGTTGTTGTCGGATCCTGGAGAAACCGTTCGAAGCCGAATTGTGCAATTTCGATTTCCGTTTCACCGGTTGTGACCAGGTCGGCGATGGCGCGGCCGACGATTGGTGCCAGGAGTATTCCCTTGCCTCCGGTGCCGGTTGCGATGAACATGCCCTCCTTGCCGGGCACTTTCCCGAAGATCGGATCGCCGTCGGGAGTGACGGGCCGCATGCACGCGGTCTGCAAAACGAGTTGGTGCGACTCCAGCTCGGGGATCATCCGCATTCCGCGTAGCGACAGCGACTCCCGCGCCTCGGCCGATGGTGTGACGTTGAACCCGGTGCCGTCTTTTTTCGTGGCCGCAAGCCATGTAAGGCCGTCTGCCTTCTGCACGACCGAGCATGAACTGTCGAGGGTAAAGCCGTGGAGATGAGCTTCAAGCGGCGGATTGAGTCCCTCCACGCGTACGATTTCGCCCTTCTGGGGAACGATGGGAACGTCGATGTCGAGCCAGGAACTTGCCGTACCCGACCATGGTCCTAGCGCCAGCACCACCGCATCGCAGCCGATGCTCTCCCCACCCAGCGTCACGCCGACCGCTCGATCTTTTTCGTAAACGATCCCGCTCGCGTCGGCGTTGACGAACTCCGCACCGTGGGACTCGGCCGCCTGGGCAGTCGCGAGCGTGTAGTTGTAGCTGTCGAGCATGATCACATCCTCGACAAGCACGCCGCCGTAAAGATCCTTCGTGATTCGGGGCTCGAGCTCGTGGACCTCGTCCGGTTCGAGCCATGTCGACTTGAAGCCGGGGAACTGTTCAATGCGGTCCTTTTCCGCTTTCAGGGCAGGAATTTCGATTTCTTCCAGGGCCAGTTCGATGTGCGGCATCGTCAGCACCTGCGCGTCAACGCCCGATTCTTCCTGCACCCGGTCGAGCATTTCCCTGTGCATGTCGTACGACTGGTGGTTCAGCGATTCGATGTTGCCGGTCTCGTTGGTCGGGTTCAGGAGGCCCAGGGCAAAGCCCGAGGCGTGATTGCCGATTGAGTCGCGCTCGATAACGGTGACGCTCACACCCTGGCTGGTCAGTCGATAGGCAATCGACGATCCGATGGCACCCCCACCAATAATCACAACGTCACTGTGCGATCTCATCTTTATTTGCTCCCTGACGACCGCGTCGCCATCCAATCGGTGATGATGTCACGGTCGTGGTCGAACGCCAGCTCCGGAAGATTCTCGATATCAACTACCCGCACATCGAGCGTCTCGTGATCACCTGCCTGCAGCTGCCCACCGGTGATGCGTGCTTCATAAACAGCCAGGACGATCGCGTCGCCTTCCTCGGAGTACAGGCCTACCAGTCGATCGGTGACCGTCTCGAGACCACACTCCTCGCGGACCTCACGCTCGATGGCACGCTCGATCTTTTCGCCGCGGTTCACATAGCCGGAAGGAAAGCTCCACTTGCCGATGGAAGGCTCGATTGCCCGCTGGACCATCACGATTCCGCCCTCCATGGGGACTATCGCCGCGCCGGCAACCTTCGGGTCGTTCCATATCGTGCGACCGCAGTCCGAGCACTGCGGATGTCCATGCGGACCGGAGCGCAGAGCGGGTAGTTCGTGTGGTTGGTCGTGTGTCAATGAAATCCAGTGACTGCCAGGAATTCCGCAAACTATGCCGAGTGGGGTGTATCCGGGTCACGAGACTGTAACAGAGC
>JASLNQ010000200.1 GCA_030745955.1 Dehalococcoidia bacterium
AACTACCGCCGCGCCATATATTCAGCCAAGAGTGACAAGCGAACAGACGAGAATCCCATGCCCCACAAAGTCGCAGATACGATCTTCCAGTTCAATGCCCCCGGCCCGAAGCCAAACGGCCTCCAAGCGGCAGATGATGGTCTGTGGATCATCGACCAGGGCGACAACCATGTCTACAAGGTCGACTGGGACTCGGGCGAGGTGCTCCACGATGTGCCGACCGAAACCGTTCACTCAAGCGGGATCACGCTCGGTGGCGGGTATATCTGGGTAGCGTCGACGTACAGTTGCGAGATTTTCCAGCTCGATATCGAAACGGGGAAGACTGTCGAAAAGTACCCCTCGCCGGGCGCTGGCATCAACGCTACCAGGGAACACCTCGACGCCGAGGCCGGGCGGAGGTCTGAGCCTACCGGTGACCACGGGCTCGAGTGGAAAGACGGCAAGATCTACATTGCTTCCCCGCCATCGCAGTACGTGCATGTTGTCGACACCGCCAACTGGCAGGAAATTCACCGGATGAAGGCCACCGGGTTCAGGGTGCACGGCATCGCCTGGGCCGAGCAGGAGGGCCATGTCTGGATCGCCGACACAGCCTTTGGCGTGGTGAGCCGGCATGACCTGGAGAACGGTCGCTGCTACGACGCGTTCCGGGTTTTAGACCCCGTGCAGGTGCATGGCATGACGATTCGGGACAACCGCTTGTGGTACGCCGACGACCGGGGTCCGATCGGGTTTCTCGACGTTGGCATGGACTCGACTTTTTAGCCGGGAATTTTTCAGCAATGACGTAAGATCCCTTCGCCTCGGGCAGGAGGGCTGCGTTATTCGCTTTTCGGTTTCGAGGAAAGTAGCACGCCAGCATGACAACTGTTTTCGTTACGGGATCGACCGGCCACGCAGGCCGGTACATCGTCGATGACCTGGCTGAACATGGTTATGACGTAGTCGGGGTGGACCAGGTCGCTCCGGCCGGTTCGAACCGCGGGCGGTCGGCCGGGTACACGTTCAAGATCGTGGATGTAACCGATTACGGCCAGGTGCTATCGGCCATGAAGGGCTGCGACGCCGTGATCCACATGGCGGCGATTACGAACCCGATCGTGGCACCGGAGCACGAGGTCTTCCGGGTCAACATGATCTCGAACTGGAATGTACTTGAGGCTGCCGAGGTGCTGGGCGTCGGGAAGATCGTTATGGCATCTTCGGTCAACGCGATCGGTGCGGTGTTTTCCAAGGGAATTACCCCCCGGCCCTACTTCCCCGTGGACGAGGACCACCCGACGTTCGCCGAGGACGCGTACTCGCTGAGCAAATGGCTTAGTGAGGAGATGGCTGAGGCGTTCGTGAGGCGCCGGCCCGGGATGGTGCAGATCGCGAGCATGCGGTTCCACGGTCTGATGGACCGCGAGCGACAGGCTGCCCTGAATGCGCTGCCAGAGAGATCGGGCGCATATGGAAATAACGCGAAGCACTTCTGGGGTTGGACCGACATTGCCGAATCGGCACGTGCATGCGTGCTGGCGTTGGAGGCGGGTTTCGGTGGACACGAGGCGTTCTTCATCAACGGCGAAGACACCTCGGCCGACGAACCAACCGGAGAGCTGGTCAGGGAGGTTTACCCCGAAGCCGAGGTCCGGTCGCCGATGCCGGGACACGCCACAGCGATATCGGTCGAGAAGGCGAAGCGCCTGCTCGGGTGGGAGCCAAAAGCGACCTGGCGCGACGCCTGATCGGGCGTGCCGGGTCCGCCTGCTGATATAGACTTTTTGCCGACCACCGATAGTGGTGTTCTTCGTAGCTCCAATTAGCCAGTCACAGGTTTTGATTAGTTGACCTCTCCATCGCATCCCGTACCGAAGCACCGAGCAGCCAGGAAAGTCCTCAGCGTCCTGGGCCCGATCGAGCCTGCCCGGGTTGGTGTCACGACGACCCACGAGCACCTGCTGATCGATTTCGGCGTGGTGTTCACCGAGCCGGTGGAGGCATCACAGCGGCAGTTGATGGATGAAGAGGTTTCGCTCGAAAACCTGGGGTGGGTCCGCTACAACTGGACCAGCAACCGCGACAACCTGCGCATACTCGATGAAGATATTTCCACATGGGAGGCGCAGCAGTACTTCAATGCCGGCGGCAGCACGCTGGTGGATGTTACCTCCGTCGGACTCGCCCGTGACCCGCGGGCGTTGGTCCGCATATCCAGGGCCACGGGCTTGAACGTCGTTATGGGCGCCGGTAACTATGTCCACATGGCGCACCCGCCTGAGATGGCCGATCTCACGGTTGAGCAGATAGCCGGTCAGATCGTTCACGATATCGACCAGGGTGTTGGCGATACCGGCATTCGGTCGGGAATCATCGGGGAGATCGGTTGTTCGTGGCCGTGGCACGAGTCGGAAAAGAAGGTCCTTGAGGCCGCAGTAATCGCCCAGCGTGAAACCGGTGCCCCACTGTTGATACACCCCGGTCGCGACGAGACTGCACCGATCGAACTGCTGAATGCGGTCGAAAAGTGGGGCGGCACCCTGAACCGCACGGTGATGGGGCATATTGAGCGGACTGTTTACGACCGGGGGATCCTGGACGAGTTGATTGCGACGGGTGCCTACCTGAACTTCGACCTCTTCGGTCACGAATCGTCGTTCTATCCGCTGGCTCCGGCATCTCACATGCCTGCCGACCATGAACGCATCGAGATGGTCGAGCACGTCGTTGCGGAAGGCAGACAAGGCATCGTGCTCCTGGCGCACGATATCTGCTCGAAGCACCGGTTGAAGACCTACGGCGGCCACGGTTTCGATCACATCCTCACCCGCATCGTGCCGCGTATGCAGGCCCGCGGGATGAGCGAGGAAGTGATACGACTGATCCTAGTCGACAACCCGACCCGAATGCTGACGTTTGACTAGGGTTTCGCACGGAGTGGTTGTGTGTTGAGCGTGTCCTCCCGCCCTGGCAGAGCGGGAGTTTGGCGGCGGGCCGCGGGTGCACGAGAAAGGTCGGCTGGGTGTCGTTGGTGGGCGGTTCGCGCGTCTTGCGGAACCACCCACACCCGCGCCCAGAGGGCACCCGTCTCCCTCGCAGGGAACGGGGATTAGCGGGATTCACCTAAGGTGACTCGACGCGGTCGCACCATCGAGGGCTGGGATGCATCACATCTCTAGAGCACTAATAAACTGCACGATGGGATCAGGTAGTAATCAATGCATCAGGTTTTTCACATCGACCAACTCTTGAACAGGCACCTGCGTTGGCGATTGAGTCTTTTCCTCGTGGCAGGCGTCGCTACGCTGGTCGTTGCCTGTGGCGGTGGGAGTGACAGTCCCGACGGTGCCGCCTCGACGCCCGCAGGCAGTGATGAGGCCCCGGTTGCCCAGGCCCCTACCGATCCAACACCGACTACCGAGTCAACAGCCACACCGGTACCCACGCCGACCACGGCCGATCCCGAACCCACGGTGGACACGGTGTCCCCAAGCGAGGACGAGGCAACTCCTGAGCCTACGGTGAAGCCGACGGTCGAGATAAACATTGGCGACGACACTGAAGCTGCCCGGGCAGAGCGGCTAAGGCTGATCTGGAAATGGGACACGAATTTCAACGAGCGTAATATCTCACTGAACGACGTTAAAATCGTCCTGCCCGCGACCAGATCGTGCCTATCGACGAGCCGAAGTTTGTACCCGTAACAGAAGCTCCGGCGTATATGAAGCCACGGGAACCGGTCGTCGCGGTCGTCGTGAATGGCGAGGCGAAGGCCTACTCGCTGGCGATGTTGATGTGGCACGAGATCGTCAACGACACGATTGGCGGGTTGCCCGTCACGGTCACTTTCTGTCCGCTCTGCAACACCGGCATCACGTTTGAGCGGGTGGTCGATGGCCAGGAACTCACCTTCGGGACGTCCGGCATGTTGAGGAACTCCGACCTCGTAATGTGGGACCGGCAGACCCAGTCATGGTGGCAGCAGATCACCGGCGAGGCGCTGGTTGGCGATTTCGCGGCCAACGACACAGTACTCAAATTCGTTCCGTCATCGATAATCGCCTGGGAGACGTTTGTTGACGCCTATCCGGACGGGCAGGTGCTGACACGTGTGTTCAGTGCCGGACAACCGCTGCGCCCTTACGACAGCCCGCCCTACGCGGGCTACGACAATATCGATGACCGTCCGTTCCTGTTCACGGGAACTCTCGACGACCGGCTGGTGGCTACATCCCGGGTCCTGACAATCGACGGCGAGATCTCTGTCGCCTATCCGTTCGCTTTCCTCGAAGAAACTCCTGTCCTGAACGATTCGGTTAATGGAGTAGCCCTCACAGCGTTTTTCGACGACGGCACGCTTTCTGCGTTCAAGGACCAGTTCAACGCCGATCAGGCGGTAGGTTCGGTCGCTGTGTTCTCACGGACCATCGGGGACCGGACGCTTACGTTCGAGCTCACGGAGTCGGGGATAACGGATACCGAGACGGGTTCGACGTGGAACCTTGCGGGTATTGCGGTGAGTGGCGAGCTTGAGGGTACCCAGCTTTCGCCGGTTGTTCACGCAAACCACTTCTGGTTTGCCTGGGCGGTGTTCAAGCCCGAGACCGTTATTCGAGATTCGGTCGAGGACCTGACCACATAGGTCCTTTACTGTGCTGCCGGTGCGGTCTCGTCGAGGACTGCCAGTAGTTCCTCGGCCCGCGCGATGATCGATGGCAGCTTGGGGTCCTGCG
>JASLNQ010000201.1:0-4377 GCA_030745955.1 Dehalococcoidia bacterium
CCTGCTGGCCGACTATCGCCGCGGCCTTCTGTATCCACTGATGAGAATGGTCCCGCATGGCGCGAAGCTGGGGCCGGATTTTCCGGGTGCCGAAGAAATTGGAAGATTGATGTTCTCACGGTGGATCGCTATCGCCGACTGGCAATGTGAAGAGCTACTGCCTTGATCACCCGAGTTCTGAATACTGGAAAACTGCCGGAGACAACCAAGATGACTTTCCCAACCCCGACGACTACCCCGCTCGATGACGAAATCGTCGCGGTCGAACTGCTTGCCCGCCTGCGGGCTGAAGGCGGTCAGAACCTGCAATTCAGCGATCAGCCCGAACGGGTCATGGGTGGATTTGAGACCCAGATTTATAGATTCTGCGTGAATGCCGAATCCGGAGACCTCGCTGGACCGTTGATCCTCCGTGTGTTTGCGGGAAACGGGGCCGCCCAGGCGCAGCGGGAAGCGGCTTTCCAGAATGCACTCGCGGGCCTGGGGTTCCCGGTGCCGAGGGTGGTCCTGGGCGACGACGGCAAAAAGATTGGCGGACGGGCCTACAACATAATGGAGCTTGTGCCCGGGCGGTCGATGTTAGCCGATCTGATGAGCCCCACGGCCAACCCCCTGCAAATCGCGAAGCAGCTGGCGCAGTACCAGGCCCGGTTACACCAGGTACCGGTGACCCCTGTGATCCGGGCTGTCGAGGAAACTGGAATGCCGGTCGATTCATTCTCGGGTCAACGCCAGGTCGACAGGCTGGGCCGTTACATGCTCCTAGGTGAGTATGAGCCTTACGCGCCAGTCAACGCCTGGATGGAGGCAAACAGGCCGCTGGGAGGTGAGTCGGGGGTGGTGTGCCACGGGGACTTTCATCCCGGGAATGTGATGATCGATGAGACGGGGGTTACCGGGATCATCGACTGGCCGGGAGCTGCATTTGCAGACCCTGAATACGACGTTGCCGTGACCCTGACCCTGATACTTGTCGTTTCGGGTTCGTTGTTTCCCGAAGCAAAACCGCTCCTCGATAGCTTTGCCAGCGCTTTCATCGATGAGTACCGGGTGCACGCCACGTCGGACCAGGGCAAGATCGAGTACTACGAAGTGCTGAAATGCTTCGACGCGGTCCTGCGGGGCGTATCACCGAGCATTCTTGGAATTGCGCCTGAATTGCTGCCACGCGATGGCGATGCCTGGGCACATCCAGAAGCGCTGAAAGCAGCAGCCGCGCGTATCCAGGAAATCACGGGTATCGCATTGCCATTACCTGACGGCGGCTGAAACGAGTGCACTCTAGCGCATTGAAAGATAGGCGACCGCGGCCCCGATGAGCGCAAGCAAACCCAGGGCCAGGGAAAACTTGAAGAGCCCGCGATTCGCAACGGACTCCCTGGCGCTGGCCGGCCCCATCATCACCATGCCCATTCCCGCGATTGCGGCCGCGGCGGCCATGAGGGCGATCCGCGGCCAGAGGTCCTCGACCGAAAGGAAAATAGGAGTCGAGACGACCAGTCCCATCGATCCCCCGAAAACAAACCTTTGAAGTTTCGATCGTTCACTCGCTGATTGCATCTACCACTCCATTGCCTGTCGGCTTAGTTCTAATGTTGAACCTGGTTACACCTGGTCCAGCCCGCTTGAAATATGTATGGATCAGGCCGTACCTGCCTTGACCAGTCCGCTTTCGCAGGCGAAGACGACGGCCTGGGTACGGTCGCGGAGTCCGAGCTTGCCCAGGAGATTCGACACGTGGGTCTTGGTGGTGCCGGGAGTGATGGTGAGGCTTTGCGCAATCTCATCGTTGCTCTGACCCCGCATAAGCAGCTTCAGGACATCGACCTCGCGTTCCGTCAGTTGCTCAAGCTCTGAGGCCCTGGTCACACCGGCCGGTAGCGACACGAAGGCTTCGATAACGAGTGTGTTCAGCTGGGCCAGTGTCGGCTGGGGCACCAGTTGGTCCTGGTGGCGCAGGAATCCCAGCAGTTGCTGGAGTTCCACCACGGCCTGGCGGCTTGAGGTTTCGATTTGTGCCAGGGCTTCCGTTGCCTTTTCAGGCTGGCTGGCGAGTACCCGGCGTGCAGCTCCGGCCTGCAGTCCCATGACCGAGACGTGGTGCGCAACGACATCGTGTAGTTCCCGGGCGATCCTAACCCTCTCATCGAGCACGGCACGGCGTGCGTTTTCTTCCCGCTGTTGTTCCAGTTGGACGGTGCGGTCGACCAGTTCAACCTGCCGGAGCCTGCGGGACCGCAACGTGAGTCCGAACCACAGGGCGAATCCAAAATAGAAGATGCTGCCGAGTGCCGACAGGATCTGCAGGAGCACGATGTTGCCCGGATACTGCGAGAGATCGATCTGGATCAAAGCACGGACGAACATTCCTACGATCACTGCGAGGAAAACGGCGATGACCGGCGCTCGCCACCAGTTGTCGGAGAAGGCCGCGCCAGGGGCCAGTACAAAGAGCATGAAGTTTCCAGAGAACCGTACTTCAGGCACTTCAAGCAAGCGGTATGGGACGAATATCGCCAGGGCGACGAGGAGTATCCCAAGGGGGTAGCGCCGACGCCAGATCGCCGGCAGGTAGAGTGCGGCGATCATCAGGACCGAGACTGTAACGCTGATCGGCGTGTCCTGTTGACTGGCCACCTGGTCCTCGTAAATTGGGTAATTCAGCTTCAATTCGAGGAGGGCGACGGTCGATTGATGCCCATATTCGCGATATATAACTCATCACCAAAGCCCACCGGTATCGCATTGCGAGGGGAACTTCTTCTGCCCCGGACGTGGATTCTCGGTCATCGTTACCGTCAACATACCCTGGAACTGCCGTGCGGGCCTCTCTCGCGCAGGGGACTCGGTGTGAGGCTGGCTATGCCGTTCGGGATAGTAAGAAATATCCTGCGGGAACGATGGCGAGAGGCCTGACCGGGTGCAAACTGTCTGGGTAGGAGATTACATCCGATGCAATTGAGTTCGAGAACACAGCCGCTTGAGAGCCGCACAGCTGAGGTCAATGGCAAGGTACTGGTGGCGGCGTCTGTGGCGTGGGCATGTCGGTGGGCACATTGATCGTCGGTGCAATCGTGGTGAACGTCGTGCACTGGGACGAGGGTGTCCATTTCTACCGGCCGTCAGTGATTATCACCGACCTGTCGTTGAGTCTCCTGCTGACGGTCCTGATCGGGGCACTGGGCGTGCTTATTTCGCTGAGGACGCAGACGGTGCAGGAGGCTTCCCAGCTTCTGATGGGGCGGTCATGACGCCCATAATGATCCTCGGGTTTGTCGTGATGGCGTTGTTGCAGTCGAATGAGTCGGCGAAGGAATTTGTGCTCGACATCATTCATGCGATGAGTTCACCGCTGGGTGTGATCGGGGTGTCGGTGGTGCTCCTGCCGGTATCGGCGGTGCTGTGGCGTTTCAGCAGGTCGCGTTTGATACTTGATTGAATTTCGATGAGAAACCGGTCGTGAGTTTCACGCTGGACTCCTGATTGGTTTGCAGGTTGAAAGGTGTTGGTGATGCCCTGGATTACGGGTTTGATCGGCGTACTCGCCATCTTGATCGGTGTGAAGTTCCTGGTGCTTCGAAAGAGGGCACGTCTTGGTCCGGACTCGCAGGATATTGCGGTGCGCGAGATGCCCGGTCGGCTGGTGGCCTTTTTCGGTCTTCTGCTGGTACTGTCGGCGGTCCTCACGATCGCACTCAATGACATGTCGTTGTGGTTCATCCCTATTGTCATATATCTGACGATCTGGATGCCGCAGGTCGCTCGACGCGCCGCTTCGCCCCGGCAGGCGGTCCTGGTTTCGACGTTGTTCACGGTGGCAATGGTGGTGTCGGTTGTAGTCCGGGTATTCATCCTGGATTAACGAACGGCACCGCAACGCTTATTGGACAATCACTGCCCCGACCAGTACTTGATTGGACTAGACTCCGTGATCGTTAGCCGGTTGCCGGGTGTGAAATAATCCGGGTACCCCGCTGTTTGCACTGCCCGGGGTCCAGTCCGCAGTGGCTCGTTGAAGACGAAGGCACAGAACCCGGTCTCACTCCATTGAAACTTTCTGTACTACATGTTCGATCCGGGCACCAACCGAACTTCGCCATATTCCCTTCGGTGGTGGGCCTGCTGGCGCTCGTTGCGACCGCCTGTGGGGGTGATGGGGCAGAACCCGAACCGTTTGACCCGGTGACTTCGGCACTGGCGATACTTGAGTTTTCGTCGCCTGCCTTCGACGATGGCGATTCGATCCCCGTGGAGTTCACCTGCGATGGCGACGGCTCGTCACCACCCCTGCGCTGGTCGGAACCGCCTTCCGGGGCGAAAGCGCTGGCGATCGTCGTAGATGATCCCGACGCACCGCGCCGGGTTTTCCGGCACTGG
>JASLNQ010000201.1:4387-4691 GCA_030745955.1 Dehalococcoidia bacterium
CATTCCGACCGGGACGCGATCGATCAAGGAGTCGCAGCCGGCAACCCCGCAGCTCGGAAACACAACACTCCAGGGCAAGAACGATTTTGGAGAGATCGGGTACGGTGGGCCATGCCCACCCGGGGACCAGGAACACGAGTATGTGTTCTTCATTTACGCACTTTCGGAGCCTCTTGACCTCGAAGCGGGGGCCGGTCCCTCCGAGGTGACGTCGGCACTCCGTGGGCGTGTGCTCGGCACCGGATCGTTCTCGGGTATGTACGCTCGCCGTTAGGCGGATTGTGGGTATACCCCACCTTTGGCA
>JASLNQ010000202.1 GCA_030745955.1 Dehalococcoidia bacterium
TGTCGTTGTGAACCAACGACAGTTCCGGGTTTGAGTGTGATACTGGAATCGCCGTATCTCCTCGTTGGGTGGGGAGTCTCCTCTACCAGGTTGTGCCCCGACCGCAGGTTATCGCTGGCAAACCAACAAACCCGCGGCGGGTAGTTCCCCCTTAAGAAACAACACAATGTCTTTAACGGTCTGTACTAACAGCTTCAGGATGCCATTAGCGGTCGGATTCGGGGATCATCCGTATGTTGACCGTCATGTCATCACAATTGAGGACAAGAGTTGGCAAATGCCGCCGCGCGCGGCGCGCACGCGGGGCGCGCCGTCTCGGTCGCGTACGTGCGCGACCGAACTGAATGCCATGCGGATTCGCCGAGTTCAACCGCTGCTTTGCCAAATGCACCTTACCGTGCGTGATGACGATACCCGGCAGGACTGTTCGGTTTCTAGACGTGCGTTGACAGGAACTCGATTACGCTGTCGTGAGCACCCGCTACCCCGGGAGTTTCCGCTGTTTCGGGATTGTGATCGAAACCGTGGGGACCGTCAGGTATGGTGATGAAACTGTGTTCGATCCCAGCTTCGGCAAGCCGGGCTGCCATGTGCACTGACTGGGCGTACGGAACGTCGGTATCGGCGTTGCCGTGCAACAATAGCGTAGGCGGGTACTCGCGGCCCAATGTCGATACGTTCTCGGCCGGGGAGTAGGGTGTGAACCAGTTCCGCTCAGTAACCGGATCGTGCCCCCCGACTTTGTGCGGCCACAGGCCGTTTTGCCGGCACCAGAGGTAGTAGTCCCGGCGTCGGGGATCGGCAGAACCGTCGACCAGTTCCGTAATACCGATCGAGGTATGAGCGTCGGCTTCGGTCAGCCGGTCAAACGTGTTGTAGAACGGGTCGGGCTCGCTGTACCAGTCGCCGGCGATGTCACCGTAGCCGTAGAAGGCCACGAGGGCTTTCGGTGCGGGGTGCACGCGGTGTCCGGTGAGCAGTGTGAGATAGCCACCGGCCGAGTGGCCGACGACTCCGATCCGGGTGGCATCAATGGAGAAGGCCTCTGTTCCAGTCGCCCGAAGCCACGAAAAGGCGTCCTCGATGTCTTCAACGATTGCCGGCAGCTTCGTTTCCGGTGCGAGGCGGTAGTCAATCGATACGACTGTGAAGCCTGCGTCCACGTACCGGTCGAGTTGATCGGGTGCAATTCCGGAACGACTGCCCATGATCAGTGCGCCACCGTGGATCCATACAACGGCGGGCTTCAGGGCCTCGCCCGGGGCACTGGCACCGTAGACATCTGCCTGGAGATCGAGTGGGCCGACGGTTTTATAGGTGATGGTTTTCACGGTCAGTGGAGTTTTTTTACCTGCGGGTGAGTGGGTTCCAGGGAGCCGGGTCACTCTTCCTCTTCTTCTTCCTCGTCGATACCGGTCACGTCAAAGCTTTCGAGTTTATTGTTGCCGTCACCGCGTGAGAATATTCCGGCGAAGGTCGACGTCATGTTGTCGTCATCGATCGCGGATAACACCTGCACGTCGTCGGCATAGACTGTTATCGCGTTTCCAATGACCTCCAGTTCGATGGAATGTGTTTGACCGTTGCCCCACGCGGCGACCGTTCTGCCAAGTTCCTGGAAGCCGCCTGCGGTCGGATGAGCGATCGATACCGTAGCGCCCGTCAGGTCTTCGTCCGGGTGCTTTTTACCGAGGACAATCTCCCCGACATTGTCGTGGAAAGCCATGATCCAGTCGCGTGGTCCCGAGTGACGGACCACGGATCCCCAGATTTGATCTCCGCCCTCGATCTTCAAAACCACTTTGGCCGCGAAATCGGAAACCCCCGCATCGAGCATGGCGCGATAGTCGGAAGAAACCTCTACGTCGGCGTCGGACTTTTCTTTGACGTTTCCAGCGTGGACTTCCCAGTCGCCGAGTTCAACCGACCAGCCACCACCCGTTGCATCTGAATCGGGATCGTGCTCTGTAATCTCGGTCTTCTGGCTCTCGTCGAATTCGTCGTTGGAGAGCAGGGACCCGGCTAATCCGCTGATGGTGGCCGCGATCACAAGCCCGGTGACGATTGAAACCCCGACAGTAAGTTTAGTTTTCCGGCGTGAAGGCATGTTGTCCTCCATAAGGCGCGATGTCTCAGGCTACCAGACCTCCAACGGGGCTGTCCGAGGTAGAGCGATACCGTCGAGTCGCTAAGGTTGGCCGTTTGGCACACGCTGGCCGAGCCCCCCGCGATCGACCGGATGTCGATTATGGACCGGGTGGAGAGGTCACGCTGGTCAGCCGTCTTCCATCCTCATGACCCGGTGAATCGACATCCGGTATACGGATGCCAGGATCACGCCTATCACCGCGACGAACACGATACCGAGCAGCCCGAAAGTGATCCCGAAACCGGTCCAATCAATCTGGACGACCATCGGTGGCACGACTACTGAGTCTTCGCCCGAGCTGGCCAGGTACGGCATGATGGACGATCCCATCCGGGTACCCATGAATATGCCGATGGCTATCGCGACTCCGATTACCAGCACCTGTTCCAGCACCACGAGGAACAGCAGCTGCCGCATCGAGAGGCCGATTGTCCTGAGCAGCGCCAGTTCTGTGCGCCGGCCATCGAAAGAAACCAGCGCATGCACGAGAAAACCCACGGCGCTCACGACGAGGACGGTAAAGAAGGCTATTCCGAGCAGCGCACGCCATCCGGCGGATACGAGCGGGTCGAACGCCAATCCCGCCAGTTCAACCGTTCGGTCCGTGGTGTTCGAGCCGGGTGTGACCCGCAGCGACGACAGCTTGAGCTGTACACCCGGGTTGGACGGGTCACCAGGAGTCACCGATTCGAGGACCCCTTCTTCGGATTCCGTCAACACGGAGTCGTCCTCAGTGGCGATCCAGAACTCGGTCGGTTGCCGGTCGCCCATTGGCCTGACCACGTTCAGGCGTTCGTGAAGGGCGTCAAAATCGGCGATCAGGAATGGCACACTGTCTATTCCCATCGTCGGAAAGTGCTCCAGGGTGTCTTTTATCGAGACGAAGATCGGTGTTCCCTCGACCGATATGTCCAGCGCTTTCCCATCGCCGCCACCATACCGCTCGATGAAGTTTGGACTGGCGATTACGGGGACTACTGTGAGATTTGATCCGTATGCCAGCCCGCGGTATTCCCGGGGGCCGGACGAGGTCCAGCGCAGGCGGGCGACGCCCTCAAGTGGCGTGCCATCGGGTTCTGCCGCGGGGACCAAGCCGTCGCCGAGCGCCTCGCGAGTCGGGACCATCGTCCGCCAGTCGCTAACCGAATCGAACGTCTCGATTATGGTCAGGTCCTTCCCGAGGCTGCTCAAGACCGCGATATCGTCGATGTCAAGGGCTGCCGGTTCGAGCCCGTTGTCGAAGTCGATGACGCCGATCGCATGCAGGCGCACAGGGGCCAGGGGCAGCAGGCTGTTGGTGCCGCGGAATGGCGGTGCCTGAAGACTGGCACCGACGCGACACCAGCGGGGTGGCTGACTTGCATTTGAGAGTGGACAGTGGAAGGTCCACTCACTGTCGGCGAGGGGCCGCAGGGTGCCAAGGGGAATGGAGAAATAACGACCGTTCGCATCTGACAACCGGGCGACGATATAGGTTGAGGGCTGGCGTATCAGCGGCCTTATGCGGGCTGTCAACCAGCGCCCTGCTTTCGGCAGCTCGATTCCGGAGGGGCCCCCAATATCCAGCATGGCAGCCTTTGCCTCAAACGGCGAGAGTTCAAAGTCTTCCCGCAACCAGGCGACATCTTCGAACGTATCGAGATCGACCGCAAGGAACTGGAACCCTTCGGTTGTATTTCGCGCGGTGATGTTGGCCGACTTGCGGTAGATGGGCGTGACGGCTTCGACCCCTTCGACTTCACCGAGTTCGTTGACAACTGAGTTCGAGAGGCCTTCCATCCCGGGGCCGATTCTCACATTGACGGACGTGATTTTCAGATCGGCACCTGTCCGGTACTGCACCTGGTCTATGGCACTCTGCTCAAGGGTTGATCCGAAGGCCGAGGCGAACACACCGAGTGCTGCCGTGAGGATGAGGAGCAGTGACAGTCGCGAGTGGTGGGCGGGGTTTCGGGCCATCTGCCAGATCCCCAGGATCAGCGCTGGCGGGGTGATGGTCGAAACGGGACGCGTGGAAAGCAATCGGCCCGTGATATCCATGGCCAGGGGGAAGATACGGAGCAACACAAATCCGGCCACCACGAGAAAAATGGCCGGTACGCCGAGGATCAACTGGTTAACCGCTGTTTCACCGAACAGGTTGACGGCCACGAACGAGCCCTGCTTTGTCAGTTGCTAGAACATGAACACGATCAGGCCAAGAAAACCGAGGTCGAGATAGTAGCGCTGAACAAGTGCGAGGCGGGCCGGCCGCGTGCGGGTCACGCGGCTGGCAAGCAGACCCAGACGTGTCGCCCGCACGGCGGGGACGAACAGTGCAAGTAATCCCAGGAGACCGCCAAAGAACGCCATGCGGAACGCAGCGAACGTGAGTCGCACCGGGAGAGGCTCACCGTTGTTCAACTCACCGTAAATCGGCAGTACACCGACGAGGCCGACACCGAGCATCGCCAGGAACGGTCCCGTCACAATGGCGACCGTGGCCAGCAAGCCCGCCTCGATGACGAACACCGCAAGGATCTGGCGCGATGTGGCTCCGC
>JASLNQ010000203.1 GCA_030745955.1 Dehalococcoidia bacterium
GCCACGGGTTTTACCGAATTCCTCGAACAACTGCCCGAGGTGCTCCAGTCGATTATGGGCGACGCCGAAACCTATACGACTGCTGAAGGATTTTTAAATGCTGAAGTGTTCAGCTTCATGGGGCCGATGATCTTTGGAATATATGCGATCGTTGCCGGGATGTCGGCAATCGCGGGAGAAGAAGAATCGCACACCCTCGATCAGTTACTGGCGAACCCGATATCGCGGACGAGCGCCCTGTCGCAGAAGGCCGGTGCCCTGTTGACCGGAGTGGCGACCCTATCGGTGGCGCTGTGGATTGGGCTGGTGGCCGGTGCAAAGATCGCCGGATTCGATCTATCGATCACCGGTACCACGCAGGCCACAGTCAGCCTGTTCGTGCTCGGGTCGACGCTGGGGCTTTTGGCGCTCTCTGTCGGAGCTGCGACCGGACGCAAGAGTCTCGCCGGTGGCGTGGCCGCGGGAGTGGGGATCGTGGGGTTCCTGCTCGATACGTTCCTGGCGGTCGTCGACCTGCTGGACCCCGCCCGTTTCATATCGCTTTTCTACTATTTCAACAGCAACGATGTGATTATCAATGGCATCAATTACGTCCACCTGTTTACCCTCGTCGGAATATCGCTGGTGGCGGTTGCGACGTCGGCGTGGCGGTTCGAACGAAGGGACGTTTCGGTTTAGTTACGTTTGAACTGATGCAGCAGTACAATTTCAGGTTGAATTGCTGCTTTTCTTTGCGGGTAGAACGGACTCGATTCTTTCATGTGTAGAGCGACTGCCGGCCCCTTGCTGGCGATGGTGGGAGTTGCCGGAACGGCAGCGGGCGTTGTGTTTGCAGTGATACGCGAGAAGATCGACCGGATGTCGGATGCACGCATAGCGCGGCAGGCGGCCGAAGAACAGAGGGTCCGGGACCTCGCTGCCACAGAATCCGTTGAGAATGAGCCTGGTGAAAGCGGGTCGGGTGAGGCCGGACCTGACAGGTCCGGGTAAGTGTGGCCTCGAACCCGGTGCGGTGGCCCCGACCGTGTCTTCACAGGAAACCGAACATGCGCGTGACAGCCTCATCATCGTCCCATCAGTCAGTAACGACTATCTCTATCGTGGTCTACCGTTTGTAAGACCGCTATCAACCGCCTGACCAACGAATAACCAGGAATACGCGATGAAAGCGATTGTCCAGCACAACTACGGCCCGCCCGATGTTCTTGAGTTTGGGGATATCGTCATGCCGGTCCCCGGTGACGATGATGTCCTTGTAAAAGTTCGTGCCTCCTCAGTCAACGCCTACGACTGGCATCTCATGCGGGGGACCCCGTATATCGCCCGTCTAATCAGGCGCGGTTTCGGATTCGGGTTGTTCAAGCCAATAACCAGGATCCGGGGACGGGATGTCGCCGGGATGGTTGAGGCCGTGGGCAGGAATGTGACTCAGCTTCAACCGGGTGATGAGGTGTACGGCCAGTGCGAGAGCGACGGTGCGTATGCCGAGTACGTGTGCACACCCGAGAGCGCACTGGCGTTGAAGCCGGCCAACCTGACGCTTGAGGAGGCAGCCGCAGTACCCCTGGCGGCAAACACAGCGCTGCTTGGTCTTCGGGATCATGGGCAGGTCCAGGCGGGTCAGAGGGTCTTGATCAACGGTGCGTCAGGGGGCGTCGGCACGTTCGCCATACAGATCGCCAAATCGTTCGGTGCGGAAGTGACCGCCGTTTGCAGTACGGGGAAGATGGACGTGGTGCAGGCGGTCGGCGCCGATCATGTCATCGACTACACCCGGGAAGATTTCACCGGTGGTGAGCAACGGTACGATGTCGTTTTCGATGGCGTGGCAAACCGTTCGTTGTCTGACTGCAGGCGCGCACTGACCCCTGAGGGGACTCTCGTGCTATCGGGTGGAAGTGGCGGTCGCTGGCTGGGACCCATGTTCTTCGAGATCGGTGCGACGGTGCGGGATAGGTTTGTGCGCCACCGGCTGCTCTCGAATTCGGGAAAGCACGGTACAGCGGACCTTATATTCATAAAGGAGCTCATCGAGTCCGGGCAGCTCAGACCAGTTATCGACAAAACATACGGGTCGAGCGAAGCCGCTGAGGCCATCCGTCACATGGAAGAGCGGCGCACCCGGGGGAAGGTCGTCATCGCCGTTTGAATATCGGCGGGCGAGAGGGATCGCCGGAATCGATCAACGAGGCCATGTTGGCAGCGGATCAGAAAACCTATGAAAGCAATTGTCTACCACAAGTACGGATCACCAGATGTTCTCAAGCTTGAAGAAGTAGAGAAACCGGTCCCGAAAGACGATGAAGTACTGGTGAAGATCCAGGCGACGTCGCTGAATTCATTCGACTGGGATTTACTGGCAGGCCGGTTCCTGATCCGCCCGCAGGGGTGGCGCAAACCGAAGAACAAGATACTGGGCACTGACGTGGCCGGACGGGTCGAGGTAGTCGGCAGTGGGGTCACCCGGTTTCAGCCGGGCGACACGGTGTTCGGTGAAGTCAGCCGGCGCATGATCTCCCTTGGTTGGGGCGGTTTTGCCGAGTATGTATGTGCTCATGAGGGTTCGATGATCCTGAAACCAGCCAAAATGACCTTCGAGCAGGCATCAGCCATACCCCAGGTGGCAGCCCTCGCACTGGGCGGGCTTCGCCTTAACGGACCGCTTCAGCCGGGGCAGAAGGTACTGATGAGCGGTGCGGGTGGCGGTGTTGGCACTTTTGTGGTGCAGATCGCAAAGCATTTTGGTGCAGAGGTGACTGGAGTGGACAGCCCGGAGAAGCTGGACATGCTGCGTGAAATTGGTGCGGACCATGTGATCGACTACACCCGGGAAGATTTCGCCACAAACGGGCAGCGTTACGACCTGATTCTCGATGTCGCGGCTTCGCGTTCTCCGTTCGCATGCAGGCGGTCGCTGACCCCCAACGGGGCTTACGGCGTGATTGGTGGTTCCCAGCTTCGATTTTTCCAAACTGTGTTGGTGGGATTCTTGACGTCGATGCTCGGCAGCAAGAAAGTGGGCGCGGCAGGAGCGAAACCAAACGAGGGACTGGACTTCGTGCTTGAGCTTTTCCAGGCTGGTGAGGTTACGCCGGTAGTCGACAGGACTTACCCGCTGTCCGAAACCCCCGAGGCTTTCCGGTATTTCAAGGAGGGACGCGTCAAAGGGAAAATCGTCATCACCATGTGAAGGCGGGTCGATTGTGACCGGCGGCGTTTTGGCCCGCGAAGGTTGATCCGGTGAGGGTCAGGTTAGCTGCGCAGCCAGGTCGGCAGCAGACGTAACTGGCAGACCGCAGACATAGCTCTCGCAGACGTACGCCGTAGCCTTTCCGTCGGTCAGCCCCCTGCCCTGCAGCAACGGTGTCTTTTCGGTGTTTCCGGGTTGCGCATGGGCACCGCCGAGTACGGTATTTGGCGCGAACCTGCCACGCACCTCACGCAGCATGTCGGCGACGGTTGGATCTTCCTGGCCACCGATCACTACAACTTCCTGCCTGCTGGCGGTGAGGAAATCGACGGCGGCGAGCCATGAAGTGACAGCGCTCGGTGACTGCTCCATGTGGGGGAGCAACGACTTCATCGAGGCCTCGGCTTTAGCGGCGTAGCCGGGGAGGCCGGTGAAAACGGACAGCCTGAGGAGGGCCATCGCAGCGCTGGCACCGCCCGAGGGAAGTGCGTTATCAAGCACATCACGTGGGCGCACCAGGAGCCGTGTGTGCTCCAGCGAGGTGTCGAAAAACACCTCCCAGTCGGGGTCCCAGAACCGTTCGATCATCTGGTCGGCGAGGGCTTACGCGGAATCGACATAAGAATAGTCGAACGTCGCCTCGTAGAGCGTCAGCAGTGCATCGACCAGGCAGGCATGGTCGTCCAGGTATCCGAGAATTCGTGCTTCGCCCTGTGTCGAGTCTCGTTCACCGGGAGGTTCTGTGGGCGTGGAGTTCGGCGGGGCTTCAGACGAATCGCCGGTCGCCTTCCAGGTGTGGAGCAACCGGCCCTCGTCGTCCCTGACCCGGTCGAGTAACAGCCGGGCGTTCTTTTCGGCGATCGCGATCCACGCCTTGTTTTCGAGCACGGTCCCGGCTTTAGCATATGCTTTGAGCATCAGTGCGTTCCACGAAGTCAGCACCTTATCGTCGATGCCGGGTGGTACACGCTCCGAACGTGCGTTGAACAGGACCTGGCGGATGCGGGATATGTCGTCCATTAACCCGGTCAGATCCCGGCCAGAGCCAGCGGCGAACTCCTGTGGCGTAACCGGTACGTTCAGGACATTCGAGCCTTCGAAGTTTCCCTCTTCAGTCACGCCCCAGTAGCTACAGGCGAGGGCCGCGTCTGCGTCGTTCAGGGCACTGCGGATCTCGGACCGGGTCCAGGCAAAGAACTTGCCCTCGACTCCTTCTGAATCGGCGTCGGACGCCGAGTAGAAGCCACCTGCCGGGTGCGTCATCTCGCGGGATACGTACTCGAGCGTCTCCTCGATAATGCGTTTGAACAGCGGATTGCCGGTCGCCTGGTAGGCGTGGAGGTAGAGCGAGACGAGCTGTGCGTTGTCGTACAGCATCTTTTCGAAGTGGGGCACGAGCCAGGTCTCGTCGACCGTATAGCGCGCGAACCCGCCGCCGAGGTGATCGTAGATGCCGCCCTGGCT
>JASLNQ010000204.1 GCA_030745955.1 Dehalococcoidia bacterium
CATTTAGAAATGGCGACTGGTCGCAGTGGCCGCAGCGGCACGGCCCGTATCGTGAGTTGTTCGGCCGGACCTTCGGGATAATCGGCTACGGTGCGATCGGGAGAAGAGTGGCGAAGCTGGCCAATGCCTACGACATGCGGGTGATGGCGGCCGGCCGGCGCGCCGAGACTGCGGCTGAAGCGGAAGCCGACAATGTTGAGTACGGCGCAGGGCAGGAAGCGATGGAAAAGGTGCTTGCCACTGCCGATTTCGTGCTGGTTTCGACACCCCTCGTGGAAGCAACACATGGGCTGATCGGCGAGCGGGAGATCGGCCTGATGCGGCCGGATGCGTACCTGATCAACCCGGCGCGGGGGCACATCATCGATGAGAAAGCGCTTTACGACGCACTTGCAGGGGGTTTAATCGCCGGCGCCGCAATCGACACCTGGTACGAGTACCCGGTGGGTGCAGACGATTCGCCGCGACCGTCCCGGTTCCCGTTCTGGGAGCTGGATAACGTGATTATGACCCCGCACCACTCGGGTGCGACGGTGGGCACGAGCACGCGTCGGGCGGCAACGACGGCGGCAAACATCGATAGGCTCGCAAACGGCGAGCCGCTGGTGAACGTGATCGACGAGTTGTCGACGCTCTAGCTGCCGTCGATTCCCCTCAACCCTTGATCGCAGCCTGCGCTGCGGCCAACCGCGCTGTTGGAATCCTGAAGGGCGAGCACGAAACGTAATCCAGTCCAACGTCGTGGAAGAAGTGAATGGATGCCGGGTCGCCACCATGTTCACCGCAGGCCCCAAAACTCATGTTGCGGCCCTGCCCGTTCACCGATTTGACGGCAACTTCGACCAGCCCGCCAACCCCATCAATATCGAGGGTTTCGAACGGATTGGTCGCCAGTAGACCGTCTTCAAGGTACTTGCCCATGAACGTATTCTCGGCGTCATCGCGCGAAAAACCGAGCGTGGTCTGTGTCAGGTCGTTGGTGCCGAAACTGAAGAAGTCCGACACCTCAGCGTACTGACTGGCAACCACGCACGACCGCGGCAACTCGATCATCATCCCGATAGGTACATCGGTGACCGAACGGTCATCGAGGATCTTCTCTGCGATCCCCCGCAGATGTGCCATTTCCGTGGGGAAGCCGACCATCGGCAACATGATTTGTGCTTTAGGCCAGACACCGCTCTCGTCGTGGACCCGGATCACGGCGTCGGCAATAGCCTTGATCTGCATGTCGTATATTTCGGGGAAGACCAGGCCCAGCCGGCACCCGCGCATACCGAGCATCGGGTTTGTTTCGCTGAGGTCCTCGATCCGCTTGATGATTTCCGGCGAATCGACCTCATCGCGGTCCGGCAGGAACTCGTGCAGGGGCGGATCGAGCAACCTGATGATTACAGGGTACTGGTCGAGGGTGCTGAAGATCTCGAAGAAGTCCTGGGTCTGGATCGGTTGTAACTCGGCGAGCGCTGCCGCCCGGGCTTCGTCATTGGTCGCCAGGATCATGGCCTGCATCTTCGGCAACCGGTCTTCACCGAAGAACATGTGCTCGGTGCGGCACAGCCCGATCCCCTCGGCACCAAACTTTCGTGAATTCTCTGCATCGACGGGCGTATCGGCATTTGCGTACACCTTGAGTCGACGCGTGGCGTCGGCCCACGTCAGCAACTGCTCGAGTTCGGCGCTGGTCGAGGGCGGAACGAGCTCTGGTTCGCCGATGATCACCGATCCGGACGTGCCGTCGATCGCGATCAGGGTCCCTTCTTCGAGTACCGTACCGCCGAGAGTGATCACCCGTTTTTCGAGATCGACATCGAGCCCGCCACAGCCGGTAATACACGGCTTGCCCATCCCACGGGCGACTACTGCGGCGTGTGAGGTAAGACCGCCCTTTGCCGTGAGAATTCCCTCGGCAGCGATAAAGCCGTGAATGTCGTCAGGCGAGGTTTCCGGACGGACCAGGATCACCTTGTCGCCAGCTGCGGCGCGCTCCTCAGCGACATCGGCATCCAGGGCGATCAGGCCGATGGCCGCGCCGGGAGATGCCCCGAGACCGGTTGCTGCAATATCCATGCCATGGTCGTCGGGGAGCTGTGGGAGCAGGAGCTGTAGTAACTCCGCAGGCTCGATCCTGAGGAGCGCCTCTTCCGTCGAGATCAGACCTTCTTCTTTGTTATCGACCGCGAGCTTCACTGCGGCACGGGCGGTGCGCTTGCCGTTTCGGGTCTGCAGGATATACAGCTCGTCGCTCTCGATCGTGAATTCGATGTCCTGCATGTCCCGGTTGTACTGCTCAAGCGTCTCGGCGTGCTTTTCCAACTCCGAATAAGCCGCCGGAAACCTGCTGGCCATGGCAGACAGCGGTTCGGGGGTCCTTACCCCGGAAACGACATCTTCGCCCTGTGCAGACTGCAGGAACTCACCGAACAGGCCGGGTGCTCCGGTAGAGGGATTTCGGGTGAAGAAAACGCCGGTTCCCGAGTTTTCTCCGAGGTTCCCAAACACAATTTAAACGACGCTGGCCGCGGTGCCGAGGTCGTCGGATATTCCCTGCATTCGGCGGTAGGTGATCGCCCTTCGGCCATTCCACGATTTGAAAACTGCGATGACACAGCGCCTGATCTGTTCGACCGGGTCCTGCGGGAAAGGTTCGTCCGACTCTTCAGCCATCACGGCCTTGAAGCTTTCAACCAGTTGTTCCAGCGCTTCCACTGAAAACTCGGCAGGATTTGTCGTCCCGGCCGCGTCAAGCGCCTCTTCAAGCTTTACGTCGAAGGCATGCTTGTCGATACCGGTGACCACCTCACCGTACATCTGCAGGAGTCGGCGGTACGAGTCGTAGGCGAAGTGACGGTTGCCCGATGCCCGGGCGAGGGCTTCGACTGTGTCGTCGTTCAGTCCGATATTGAGAATGGTGTCCATCATCCCCGGCATCGAGACTGGTGCGCCGGAGCGGACCGAAACCAACAGGGGGTCGGTGTCGCTGCCAAGTTTCTTTTCCGTGGTCTCCTGTAGCTGGTCCAGGCTTTCGGCGAATTCCTGCCAGAACGCGTCGTCCAGTGTCCCACCCCGCGACTCGTATTCCTTGTGAGCCTCCGTGGTCACTATGAAGCCGGGAGGGACCGGGATGCCGATCTGCGTCATTTTGGCCAACCCGAAACCTTTGCCCCCGAGCACATCAGGACCGGCATCACCAGTCGAACGGAAGTCAAAGACGAACCTGGAAGCCATCGGCGCAACTCCTAA
Organism: Dehalococcoidia bacterium; assembly: GCA_030745955.1. The sequence goes on from JASLNQ010000204.1 coordinate 3,244, forward strand.
TAATCGGAAAAGAACTTGTGAACAAGGGAACTATATTAGTCGAGCGGGCGGGTTGTTGGTGCCAGTCCGCTTCGCGATGTTCCGGGTCCATCGGAGTTTTGGGTGCCGGGTTTGTGACCACCGCGAGTACATCCGGGGACCAGGCTGAGTGCGCCCCGGGAAACCCGGTCGGTCAGCGCGGCGTATGCGGCATTACGTCCGGCGGGATCACACCGAGCTTCCCGGCCTGGTAGTCGGCAAATGCCTGCTGCAGCTCTTCCCGGGTGTTCATTACGAACGGCCCGTACCAGGCGATCGGCTCTCGAATCGGCTGGCCACCGAGTAGCAGGATCTCGAGCTCGGGCGTCCGGCTGTCCTGTTCCTGGTCGGCGGTGAGGAACATCGAGTCTCCCCTGCCGAATACCGCGGCCTGTCCCATTTCGATTGGCCGTCGCTCGGCGCCAACCGTTCCGTTGCCTGCCAGAACATATGCCAGCGCACTGTAGTCCTGGCGCCACGGGAGTTCGAGCTGCGCGCCCGGGCTGACGGTGGCATGGATGAACGTGATCGGTGAGTGAGTGATGCCCGGACCTGCATTGCCATCGACATCGCCCGCGATGACTCGCAGCAAGGCACCGCCATCGTGAGAACTCAGCAACGCAAGGTGGGTGCGAGAAATCTCCTGGTAGCGGGGTTTGGCCCATTTTTTGTCACGGGGGAGATTGACCCACAGCTGAATGCCGTGCATCAACCCACCGGTGATGACGGTTTCCTCGGTGGGCGCTTCGATGTGCAGAATTCCGGCACCCGCCGTCATCCACTGCGTATCGCCATTACTGATCAGGCCGCCGCCGTCCTCTGAATCGCGGTGCTTGAAGGTCCCCTCGATCATGTAGGTGACCGTTTCGAACCCGCGGTGGGGGTGCCAGAGCGTGCCTTTGGCCTCGCCCGGTCGCCACTTAACCTCGCCCATCTGGTCCATCATGATGAACGGATCGGTGTACTGGTACGGGATGCCGGCAAAGGCCCGGCGCAGCGGTCGTGACCGTTACTACCGGTCGAATGGTGCTGCCGGGGACGGGTCGTGAAACGCGGTCGAGAGCGAGTATGTTGTCGACGGTTACTGCAGGAATCGTTTTTCTCCAGTTCTGGTGGGTTCGTTTTACGCAGGTGTCTCGATCAAACTGCCTTGTTTTTTTCGGCACGATGGGAGCGAACCGGGGGTCAGATTTTTTTCCGGGCAAAAGGTCGGCCAGGCTGGAAAGATTTCCCGACTGAAGCGTGCGATGGGTTTCCGTCGCGACTGAGGTGGACTGACAAATCAGATGCGCGACGCCCGGATGAGATTCCAGGCCTCCCGGCGGATAGTGGTCGACCGCACCAGGAGCGTGCGTGGATGTGCTCCCCGGCTAGAACCGCGGGATCAC
>JASLNQ010000205.1 GCA_030745955.1 Dehalococcoidia bacterium
TAACCGGTGACGGGGGTGCCGGGGAGGGGTAAATTGGTGAGCCAGAATGGGCGAACGCACCAGGGCTACATCCTGTTTCAATTGAGGTCGGTTGGGCCGGTGCGATATCGAGTTTGCGCTTGCAGGACCATCCAGTTAGCCCCACAGGGAATCATATGACCGAAAACCCAACCGACGAATCGTCCCGACGGGTATCGACATCGGACGACATCGAGGTCGGAACCTATCTTGAGATAGCGCAGGCCGATCGCACCACTGGCGTCAACCCACCGGTCGATATCAGGACCAAAACGATAGTCATCATCGATTTCGGCTCCCAGTATTCACGCCTGATCGCACGCCGGGTCCGCGAGTCCAACACCTACTGCGAGATTATCCCGCACGACGCCGGTAACGAAATCCTGGCCGAGCAGGACGTCATCGGCGTGATTCTCTCCGGCGGTCCGAACAGCGTCTACACCGAGGGTGCGCCGATGGCCCCGACGTGGGTTTTCGACGCCGGGGTTCCGGTACTCGGCATTTGCTATGGCATGCAGCTGCTGGTGCATCAACTGGGTGGCAAGGTCGCACCCGGCACCGAGCGGGAATACGGCCACGCGGTGATCCACAAGGACGGGCAGGACAATCCCCTCTTTGCAGACCTGGACAACGAACTTCCGGTCTGGATGAGCCACGGCGACCGGATCGAAGAGCTCCCACCGGGATTCCGGTCGATGGCTTACTCGGAGAATTCGCCGCACGCCGTGATGGGGAACGAGCAGGGAACGTATTTCGGGATCCAGTTCCACCCGGAAGTGGTCCACACGCCGCAGGGGGCAGAGATCCTGCGCAATTTCGTTTTCGGTATCTGCAGCGGAGCTGGCGACTGGACACCCGCGAATTTTGTGACAGACGCGGTGGACCGGATCAAGCAGCGGGTAGGCGATGGAAAGGTGATCTGCGCTCTCTCGGGCGGGGTCGATTCCACGGTGGCCGCGGCGTTGATCCACCGGGCGGTCGGCGACCGTCTGACCTGCATATTCGTTGACAACGGGCTGATGCGCCTTGGCGAGGCCGATCGCGTACAGAACGTGTTTGCCAGCCAGCTCGGGGTGAACCTGGTATTCGTCGACGGGACCGAGCGGTTCCTTTCCGCACTCAAGGGAGTGATCGACCCCGAGGTAAAGCGTAGGGCAATCGGCGAGGAGTTCATCAAGGTCTTCGAGGAGGTCGCCAACGACATCGGCGAGGTTGATTACCTTGCGCAGGGCACCCTGTACCCTGATGTGATCGAGAGTGTCAGCGCCGACTCGAACGCCTCGCACAAGATCAAGACCCACCACAACGTTGGGGGTCTTCCCGAGAGGATGAACCTGAAGCTGGTCGAACCGCTCCGCTACATGTTCAAGGACGAGGTACGCAGGGCCGGGACCGAGCTCGGGTTGACGTCGCAGAGCGTGAACCGCCAGCCGTTCCCGGGGCCGGGCCTGGCGATTCGGATCATGGGCGAGGTGACATACGAGAAGCTTGAGATCCTGCGAGCGGTCGACTGGATAGTCATAGACGAGGTGAAGGCTGACGGGCTTTACGACCGGCTGTGGCAGTCGTTTGCAGTGCTGACCAATACGCAGACGGTCGGAGTTATGGGTGACCAGCGCACGTACCAGTACGTCGTGGCGATCCGGGCCGTAAACAGCGATGACGCCATGACCGCCGACTGGGCACGATTGCCGTACGACACGCTGGCACGGATGTCGAACCGCATTGTGAACGAGGTCCCAGAGGTGAACCGGGTGGTGTTGGATATCACCAGCAAGCCACCCGGCACGATCGAGTGGGAGTAGGCGGAGCGCACGTGGTTTGAAGATGGATCGCGGCCGGCTGGGAACCCCGGTGGGACGGCTGGATAAAGCGCCGGGACATGTGGATATGGTCGTATCAACGAGGACGGAGAAGTAGCGGTGAAAGTCCTGTTAGTTGGCTCGGGTGGGCGCGAGCATGCCATTGCCTGGAAACTCGCGCAAAGCCCCCGGGTGACTGATCTGATAATCGCACCCGGCAACGCCGGGACCGCTGAGCTTGGCGAGAACGTTGCGGTGCAGGCGGAGGACATCGACGGGTTGCTCGACCTGGCGCTTTCACGTTCGGTCGACCTGACTTTCGTTGGCCCCGAACAACCGTTGGTCGACGGAATATCAGATCGATTTACGGCGGCCGGTTTGAAGGTGTTCGGCCCTACGGCGGCCGCGGCCCGGATCGAGGGATCGAAGATCTGGTCTGATGACCTGATGGCCCGGCACGGCATTCCAACCGCGGAGTCGCGGGGCTTTACCGATTCGGCATCGGCGATCGAGTACGGGCGATCGCAACCTGAGGGGTCGCTGGTGGTGAAGGCGGACGGACTCGCAGCCGGTAAAGGAGTTTTATTGCCCGAGACATACCGGGAGCTGGACGACGCGATCACCGGGATGATCGACGATGCGGCGTTCGGCGACTCTTCAGCGAGCATTCTCCTTGCCGAACGCATGATGGGTCCTGAGGTCAGCGTTTTTGCGTTTTTACAGGGTGAGGTTGTTTCGGCAGCGGTCGCTGCATGCGACTACAAGCGGATCGGCGAGGGCGACACCGGATTGAACACCGGCGGGGTCGGTTCGTACACGCCACCGGAATTCTGGACACCGGATCTCACCGAGAGTGTGCGGAGAGAAATCCTCGAGCCGACTGCTAGGGCGCTGGTTGCTGAGAACAGTTCGTACTCGGGCATTTTGTACGCCGGGTTGATGGTTACTGAAACCGGACCGCGGGTGATCGAGTTCAACTGTCGTTTCGGGGACCCTGAAACCCAGATTTTGATGCCGAAACTCGAAACCGACCTGTTCGACATAAGCCTGGCGGTGGCCGAGGGACGCCTGGCCGAGCAAGACGTCAGGTGGTCCGACACCGCCTACACGTTCGTAGTGATGGTTTCCGATGGTTACCCCGGTAGTTATGAAACCGGGGCGGCGATCACGGGGGTGGCCGAGGCGTCTGAGCACGGCCTGGTGGTCCACGCTGGCACTGACCGGGACGAAACGGGGGTGCTTGTGACCTCGGGCGGGCGTGTGCTGGGAGTGGCAGGCTCGGGCGATTCGGTCAGGGCCGCCCGTGACTCGGCCTATGCCGGCGTAGAAAAAATCTCGTTCGAGGGAGCGCGTTACCGGCGAGACATCGCTGACCGTGCCGTTCAGGACCTGTAGCAGTGGGAAAATTCCACGTTGTTTGCGATTTTGACGGCACCCTGGCGACATCGTTCGTTGGCGGCGAGATGTTCCGCGGCTACGCACCGGCGGACCGGGTTGCCGAGATTCGTAATCGTTTCGTCTCGAACGAAATCTCTCTGCGCAAATACCAGGAAGAGGTGTTCGATCTCGTGGGCCAATCGACTGCGGAAATGGCCGAACGCGCTGTGGCTACCGCCTCGATACGGCCACTGGCAAAGGAGCTGTTCGCCGCGATATGGAATGGAGGGGGGACGGTAACAGTCGCCTCCGCAGGGCTGGACTTTTACATCGGGCCAGTTTTGAAAAACGCGGGCCTGGAGAGGGTCGAACTCGTAAGTGGAAAGGTTGTGTCGGACCCCGCAGAACTTCCACCATTTCGATACGATTACCTTGCTGTTGAAAAGCCGTGCGAAGGCGACTGGGTCACCTGCAAATGCGAAGTGATCCGCCGGCAAAAGCGAGGCGATGGGCAAGACGAGGTCATTTTCGTAGGCGATGGCCTGCTTTCGGATGGATGCGCCGCGGCGAATGCGGCAGACACCGTGTTCGCGACCGGCCGGTTGTATGACTACTGTGTCGAGAACGGGATAGAGGCTACGGAGTTGGTCGGGGATTTTGGACCGGTGCTTGAGTACGTGATGAAAAAAGCGACCGCAAACGGAGATCAATAGGACAGTGATCCCACGATATTCACGACCCGAAATGAGCGCCGTCTGGTCGGATGACAACGCCTTCGAACTGTGGCTCAAGGTTGAAATCGCGGCATCCCAGGCGTGGACCGAGATGGGCGTGGTGCCTGAAGAGGACATGGCGAAGATTCGCGAGGCCCGTTTCGACCGGGCTATTTACAACCGCCTGTTCGATGAGACCAAGCACGACATAGTTTCGTTTACCCGGGCGGTCAGTGAGAGCCTGGGTCCCGAGAGCCGCTGGGTGCACCACGGCCTGACGTCGAACGATGTCAAAGACACCGCTCTGAGCATGCAGCTCGCCCAGTCGTGTGATCTTCTCGACAACGAATTGGTTGCACTGTTGAATGCGTTGCAGGTCCGTGCGCTCGAGTTCAAGGACACTCCGTGCATCGGACGGTCACACGGCATTCACGCCGAGCCAATGAGTTTCGGGGCGAAGCTGGCCCTGTGGTTCGCCGAGATGAAGCGAAACCGGGAGAGGCTGGCGGCCGTGCGGACAAGGATTGCGGTGGGAATGCTGTCGGGTCCGGTCGGTACGTTCGCCTCGGTGCCGCCGGCGATCGAGGAATCGGTGTGCCGGCAGCTTGGCCTGTCTCCCGCCGAGGTTTCGAACCAGGTCATTCAGCGGGACCGGCATGCCGAGTATGTGCAGGTGCTAGCCCTGGCCGCCGCCACGCTGGAGAAAATGGCGACCGAAATCCGGGGGCTCCA
>JASLNQ010000206.1 GCA_030745955.1 Dehalococcoidia bacterium
CGTGCCCGCGGTTTACACGCTCGATGCGGACAACTGCATGAACTCGAACCTCGAGTTCCAGGACGGGAAGTATCGCGTGCTCGCCTGCGAGCGCTGCGCGAAGGCGTGCGGCCCGCAGTCAATCAACTTCGATCTGCGCCCCGAGATCATCGAGCGCGATATTTCGACGGTTGTCGTCGCCACCGGTTTCGACATGATGAAGGACAACGATGTGACCGGGTTCGGGTGGGGCACTTACCCCGACGTGATCACCGGACTCGAATTCGAGCGGTTGCTCTCCGCTTCCGGTCCGACCCTTGGCGAGGTGAAGCGTCCGTCCGACGGCGCGACACCCAAGGAAATCGTATTCATCCAGTGCGTCGGTTCCCGTGATCCGGAAAACGGCGTGCCGTACTGTTCGCGTATCTGCTGCATGTACACCGCCAAGCACGCGTTGCTGTACAAACACAAGGTGCCCGACGGCAATTCCTACGTGTTCTACATGGACATCCGGGCGGCCGGAAAAGGCTATGAAGAGTTCGTGACCCGGGTGATGGAAGAAGAACAGGTCCCGTACGTCCGTGGTCGGGTGAGCCGTGTGGTGCAGGAAGACGGCAAGCTGCGGGTTTACGGCGTGGACACGCTTTCGGGCCAACCGGTGCAGGTGCTGGCCGACATGGTTGTGCTCGCCACCGCGATGGTGCCCAACCAGAACACCGAGCTTGCACGCAAACTGCGGGCTTCGACCGACACCTACGGCTTCTTCCAGGAAGCGCACCTGAAACTGCGGCCCAGTGAGACGCTCACGGCCGGGGTTTTCATCGCCGGAACGGCGCAATCGCCCAAGGACATCCCCGACACGGTCGCACAGGCATCGGCAGCTGCCGCTAAAGCCCTTGAGATCCTCGGGAACCCCATATTGCAGCGAGAGCCGACGATCGCCGAGGTGAACGAGGCGACATGCATCGGCTGTTTCGACTGCATTCGGGTGTGCCCGTACGGCGCGATCAGCGAGAAAGACATTCACGACCGCTCCGGGAAGGTCGTCAACAGGGTGGCATCGGTCATCGAAGCCATGTGCGAGGGCTGCGGACTGTGCACCGCGGTGTGCAGGGTGCGCAGTATCGACGTGGAGGGCTTTAACGACGAACAAGTATTCGCCCAGCTTGGCGCGCTAGCACCAGCGCCCCCGGTGCCGGTGCCGCTCCCGACCCCCGCACCGCTGAAGCAAGGGGCCGATCCATCGTTACCAGTAGGAGTCGGGGATTAGCTGATGGTCGAAATTCTCGATACAGAGCTCACTCCGGGCGCAGCCAGGGCGGCGACGGCGTCAGCTGGCGAAAACGGCTGGGAGCCGCGCATTGCGGCCTTCATCTGCAACTGGTGTACTTACGCCGGTGCAGATATGGCCGGGACATCCCGCCGGGAGTACGCGCCGAACGTACGAAATGTACGATTCCTGTGTACCGGCCGGATGGACCCGCTTTTCATTCTCAAGGCGTTCGAGCAGGGTGCCGACGGTGTGTTGCTTTCAGGCTGTCACCCCGGCGACTGCCACTACGTGCAGGGCAACATGCTGGCCCGCAGGCGGTTTACGGTGTTCGAGGCGCTCATGGACTTCCTCGGTCTCGACCAGCGCCGTCTCCAGTTCGCCTGGGTATCTGCATCCGAAGGTGTGAAGTGGGCGCAGATAGTCGATGGCGCAACGGACGCCGTTCGGGAAGCCGGTCCGCTCGAAAACTGGGGAGATGCCAATGAGACCGACCTTGCCGCTTTCAGGGAGTTGTTTCCCGAGCCCGAGCCGGAGCCGCGTGCAAAGCCCACGACCGAGGAGACCGAGAAGATCACCGGGCACGTGCGTGAGACGGCCTCGAAGCTGCTCGGTGAGGGCGATACCCGGCTGTTCCTAGGGTTCACAGAAGGCTCACTGCCCGGGCAGATGGTCCCGGCGTTCGTTACTGACGCCGATGCCACGGACACGCTCATGTGGAACGAAAACTGCGCCAACAACCTGACTGTGTATTTGCACGATGCGGTGAAGCAGGCCGGTGAGGGCAAGATTGCCATCGTCCTGAAGAGCTGCGACGTGAAAGGCGTGATTGGCCTGTTGCGGGAGAACCAGGTTTCGAGAGAGGACCTGACGCTGATCGGCGTTTCCTGCACGGGGGTATGGAACGAAGGCAAGATGTCGGCCAAGTGCTTTGCATGTGCCGATGAATTGTCTCCGCTCATCGATCTGACCATCAGTGCCGATGGCGTTGTGGAAGGCGCTGTATCAACCGATGCAGAGCGTCAGACCGCCGCTGACCCGCGTGGTGCCGAGATCGCCGCGCTTGAGGCTGCTACTCCCGAAGTGCGTTGGGATTTCTGGCAGAACCAGTTCGAGCGCTGCCTGCGTTGCTACGCATGTCGCGCCGTATGCACGCTCTGTTACTGCGAAACGTGCATTGTCGACAAGCACCGGCCGCAGTGGATTTCGAAATCGTTTGACGGCAAGGGCAACACGGCGTGGAACGTCACGCGTGCGATGCACCTCGCTGGCCGTTGCACCGGGTGCGATGAGTGCACGCGGGCCTGTCCTGCGGATATTCGCCTCGATCTGCTGAACCTGCGGATTGCCAATGAGATCGAAACCCGGTTCGACTTCCACGACATTGACGATCCGAATTCGCAACCTCCGCTGACTGCATTCAGCCCGGACGATCCCGATAACTTTCTCTGAGGAGTCGATTGATTGACTAAACAAGGCTGGCGCCTCTCCAACGATGATTGGAGCGAGTGGATTGAGTCGCTGCTGCGATCGGGCAGGCGTGTTGTCGCGCCGGCCGACCAGGGTGACTCGCTGCGCCTGTTCCGGCCCGTTGCATCGGTTTCTGAGATCGCCGTCGAGGAGTATGACAACACCCGCTGGTCACCTAAGGAATATCTGTTCCCAACCACCGAGACACTGTTTTCATACACCTACGCCGGCAACAGCGTGCATATCGATGATCCCTCGATGGACCAACAGGGGCAGGTGTTAATAGGTGTGCGCCCGTGCGACGCTGCCGGGTTGTCGCGGCTTGACGACGTTTTTCTTGGCGACGTCGAAGACCCGTTCCACGCCGACCGGCGTGAGCGCACCGTCGTTGTGTCGCTGGCATGTTCCAGTTCGTTGCCGCAGTGTTTCTGCACCGCGGTCGGTGGATCGCCGCAGGGCACGGACGGTAGCGATATCCAGCTGATACAGAACGACGGGGCCTGGCTGCTGAGCCCGGTAACGCCGAGGGGTGAAGAGCTACTTGCCGACGCCACCGGTGGCTGGACTGAGGCGACCGACGATGACTGGGCAGCTGCTGATCAGCTAAAAATGACGGTCGAAAACTCGATCGAGGGCAATGAGATTCCACTTGAGTGGGCGTCAGCGCTCGAGAAAACCTTCCCGGACGACGTGTGGAAGACCCTTGGGGAACGCTGCCTCAGTTGCGGCATTTGCGCCTATGTCTGCCCCAGCTGCAGCTGCTTCGACATGAGTGATGAGGGGAACGCCTACTGCGGCGAGCGCTGCAGGTCATGGGACAGTTGTACTTTCGCCCAGTTCACCCAGCACTCGACCGGCCACAATCCCCGTAGCAACCAGCCCGAGCGTTACCGCCAGCGGATCATGCATAAGTTCGCTTACTTCCCGCTGGACCAGGGCGACAACTTCATGTGCGTCGGTTGCGGTCGGTGTACTGCGCTGTGCCCGGTTGGGCTGGATATCCGTTCCTCTGTTCTGACGGCCGTTTCGAGCGCAGCGCCGGTGGGAGACGGATCGTGACCAACGGTAACGGCGTCCACCCGAGCAGCAACCTGTACGTCCCGCACCTGATGCGGATCGCCGACGCGACGGACGAGACCCACGATATCAGGACACTCACCCTTGAGTTCGCTGACGCCGTTGCGCCTGCAGACTTCGCGTGGAAGGTCGGCCAGTTCGGCCATTTCACCATCTTTGGCGCAGGCGAATGCGTCTTCACCATCACCAACCCGCCAAGTCGGGGTGGGCACATCGAGTGCACCTTCCGCGAGGTTGGGAAGGTCACAAACGCCCTCCGCAACCTGTCGGTCGGCCAGACAGTCGGTTTCCGTGGTCCGTACGGCAACTCGTTCCCGATGGACGACTGGAAGGGCAAGAACCTCGTATTTATCGGTGGCGGGATCGGTATGGCGGCCCTCCACTCGCCGCTCCAGGCCGCGCTCGACGACCGTGAGGCATACGGTGACATCCTGATCCTGAACGGCGCCCGTTCGACCATCGATGTTGTCTATCGGGACGAGATGGCGGAGTGGGAGGCCATCGATGGTGTCAGGGTCGTGCAGGCGGTGAACCCCGGTGGCGAGGATGCCGACTGGAAGGGCGAGGTGGGGTTGATCCCCGAGGTGTTCAAGAAGCTTGGCGCGACCTCGGAAAACACGATCGTGGTCATTTGTGGGCCACCGATCATGTTGCATTTCATGCTGATCGCCCTCGATGAACTCGGTTTCGTGAAAGAGCAAATCGTAACGACCCTGGAAAACAAGATGAAGTGCGGTATCGAATGCGTATTCATATTGAAGTTCGGAATGAAAATAAACCCCGATCCGAACTCAGAATTAGACTCAAAATCATTAAATCGGACTCCCA
>JASLNQ010000207.1 GCA_030745955.1 Dehalococcoidia bacterium
TTCGCTGGATGAGTTGCTTGCTTCAGTACAGGAGCATGCCACGAAATTTCATAACCTAACGTGGGAAAAAGCCAGGTCCCCCGAAGTGATCGAGGTTTGGAAAGGCGCGATCAAGCAGGCTTCCCGACCCGGTGAGATCAGGACTCCCCGCCCCGAGTTTGGCCGGGACGTTAAACCCCACTGACCTTTTGTTCTGACCGGAGGTTACTCACCGTAGTACCTCCCGCAGGGGCTGGAAACAGCTTTCGCAGGTTTGTCCCGATCCGGTGCCGGCCTACCCGCGTGCAAAGATTCCACAGCAAAGCCTGTTCCGGCGAACCTGAGTCCCGGGTGATGACACGGGGCCGTTGTGGTGGCCCTCGGCGCAATTCCCGGAGCGAGAACGAAACTCGACGATGACAGGTGTGAGGGGCTGAAGCGGGAATCTGGTACCCGTGTGCTAATCTGAGTTTGTTTTCCGACCGGTCCACGCCCTGCTCCCGCAACGTTATTGATCGTATTTGCATCTAACACCCACAAGAACTCCACAAGTCGCTGAGTAACCCATGGAACAAGTTTTTCGATCTGCAGCCGAAGAGATCGCCGCAGGCAACGGGATGGTCATCGCCACCGTGGTCAGGACATCGGGATCGACACCCCAGAAACCCGGTGCAAAGCTCCTCGTCCGTGCCGACGGTTCCGGGGTTGGCACGCTTGGTGGTGGCTGTGTCGAGGGCGATATCTGGTTCGCAGCCTCACAGTTGTTGAAACGTGGCGGCCCGGCCGAGATGCGTGACTACGAGATGAACGAGGATCTTGCTGCGGCTGATGGGCTCGTTTGCGGCGGCACGATGTATTTCCTGCTCGACCCAATTCGTGAGCAGAATGAAAAGCCAGGGATCGGGGATTTCAACGATGAGTTGATCGCCGCCTACGACGGCGGTGCACCGGTCGCGGTGGCAAGCCTGATGAAGGTCCCCGAGAACTCTGGGCTAGTGGTCGGCTCCAAGCTGCTGATACGGGAAAACAGCTCGACCTCAGGTTCCCTGGGCGACGAATCGCTTGATGCCCGAGCAGTCGGTGAGACCGGAAAACTGATGGCGATGGGTAAGAACGACTACATCGTCACCGAGTCGGGTGCAGAGTTCTTCATCGAGGCCTACACGACACCCCCGACGCTGGTCCTCGCAGGCGGCGGACACGTCTCGAAGGCTATCTCCCGGATCGCCGAAACCCTCGGGTTCCGTATTTTCGTCATCGACGACCGCGAAGAATTCTCGAACCCCGACCGGTTCCCGGAGGCCGAGGAGACCGTGGTGGCCGACTACGGCTCTGCGTTCGAAAAGCTCCCGATCGGCACCAACTCGTTTGTCGTGATCGCCACCCGTGGGCACCGCTACGACGCTTCGGCTACCGCAGCCGCGATGCGGACCCCCGCAAGCTACGTCGGGCTGTTGGGATCGCGGCGAAAGACGATCCTTATCTTTGAAGAGCTTTTTGCACAGGGCTTCACCATGGAGCAGGTGCAGAGCGTCCGGTCACCGATCGGACTGAACATCTCCGCCCGGACGCCCGAGGAGATCGCACTGTCGATAATGGCCGAGGTCGTCGGCTTCCGGCTCGGTGGTGACGGCGGGACCTTGAAGCTCGACAACCGGCTGATTGAGAAGGCCGCCGAAAAGGCCGAGCGGCGACTTGCCGGTGCGGAGCCGGTCGGCGCGGACTAGCCGTGGCGTTCAACGCGGTCGGTGTGCTCCTCGCGGCCGGCGAGTCGAGCCGGATGGGCCGTCCGAAGCCGCTCCTGCCCTGGCGGGGCACCACGCTGGTCGAGTACCAGATGAACTCGCTGCTACATGGTGGCTGCGTCTGGGTGATCGTCGTTACCGGTCATTACGACTCCGAGATGTCCCCGCTGCTGGTGGACCGACCGAACATCAACCGGGTTTACAACCCTGACTATGCTGAGGGCAAGACGACTTCGGTACGGGCTGGAATCGCGAAAGTACCCGACGGTATTGACACAATTGTCGTGCTGGCCGTGGATCAGCCACGGCCCGCCTGGGTTATCGAGCGGGTGCTGAAGGTCCACACCACCTTCGGCGCCGAGGTCACTTCACCCGGCTATCACGGGCACGGCGGTCACCCGCTTGTGTTCGACTCGTCGATGAAGTCCGAGCTTGCGGTGGTCACGGAAGAAAGCGAAGGGTTCAGGGCGATCTTCAAGAAGCCCGACCTGAACCACCACCGGGTCAACTTCGACTCAGCGGTCGTGCGGCTCGATATCAACACGCCGGAAGCCTACGAAAACGCACTGGCTTCGTACGCTTCGCTCGCCCGGCACAACGGCTAGCAAATGCGGTGGTTGCCGCACCTGTCCCAGAAAACTCTGATCGCTTGTGGATTTCCCGAGCGGAGTCATCGGAGCCGAGGGACCTGGGGCGGGGTCGCGGGTACGGTGGATGCGGGGCCGCACTTGAGGAGTGGATGGTACTGGTTGTGGCGGTGTTGGCTGCATCGGAGGGTCGATCCACTGAGATCCCTCCACTTCGCTTCGCTGCGGTCGGGAAATCGGGTGGTGGCTGTCGCGGCGAGTCAACCCGGGGTGTCGACGCCCTCGCACTGGCAGGTTACTTGTTGATTTCCCGAGCGGAGTCATCGGAGCCGAGGGATCTGGGGAGGGGTCGCGGGTGCGGTGAATGCGGGGACGCGCCTGGGGCGTGATGGTACCGGTTGTGGCGGTGTTGGCTGCATCGGAGGGTCGATCCACTGAGGTCCCTCCGCTTCGCTTTGCTGCGGTCGGGAAATGGGGCCGTGGCGGAAATGGCGAGCCAACCCGAGGTAACCAACGCCCTCGCACCGGCGAAAAAAGGGGTACGCTCGGAAACATGACAGGCAAAGACCTCGCGGCTGCTCCTTCCGGCAACCCGCTCGACGATGCTCGAACGTTCCTGCAGTCGGTCGGGATCGCGGGCTGGCTGACACGCGACTACCGGTATACGAACCCCGTGTTCGAGGCCGCGCTGGGCCGGCGAGTTGAGCACCTTACGCGACCGGTCTGGCTGTGGATTCCCGCTGACGGCGATCCCCGGTTGCTCGCTCACGAGGTCGATGCCGGGCGCTTCCCCGGAGATTCGCCGGAGATATCGGTTTACGGAAGCCGTGAGCAAATGGTCGCCGGCCTGCGGGCGTTGCTGGGCGGGGCCGGCCCGAACGCCGCAGGCCCAAATGCCGCAGGCAAGATCGCCATGGAGTACTCGCCGCTGTACGAGCTGCCACGGGTGGGGCGTGTCGATGCCGGCACGATCGAGCTGGTGCGCTCGCTGGGCGCCGAGGTGGTGTCGTCGGGCGACGTGATCCAGTACGCGACCGAGCGCTGGACGCCCGATCAGCTGCAGTCGCACTTTTTCGCGGTCGAGGCACTCGACCGGATTGTGAAGCAGACCTTCGAGTATGTCGGTGAGAACATCAGGTGGACGTTGACCGAGTACGACGTAACCGAGCATATTCGGGGCAGGTTCGACCGCGCCGGTCTCGAGTTCGATGACGGTCCGGTGGTGGCATTCAACGAGCATTCGTCCGACCCCCACTACGACCCGCAGCCCGGTGAGGCGGCGGTCATTCGGCGCGAAGGCTGGCTGCTGATCGATCTGTGGGCACGCAAAAAGGCCGAACACCCCGGCGAACGGAACATTTCTGCCGATATCACCTGGACCGCCAGGCTCGGAGGGCCGCCGACCCCCGTGCAGCAGGAGGTTTTCGATGTCGTGACCGGGGCACGCGACGCCGCGTTCGAGCTGCTCGAGACGCGGGTGCTTGCGGGCGATAATCCGCAGGGGTGGGAACTCGACCGGGAGGCCCGCGGTGTGATCGAGAAGGCCGGGTACGGCGAGAATTTTGTACACAGACTGGGTCACTCGCTCGGGTACGAGGTCCATTCAAACGGCGTGAACCTCGACAACTGGGAGACGCACGACACGCGCACGGTGATCGATGGCGTCGGGGTGACGATCGAGCCGGGCATTTACCTGCCGGAGTTCGGCGTGCGGTCGGAGATGGACGTCTACATGGGCGAGGACGGTCCGGAGGTCACAGGCGACCGGCAAACCCGGATGGTGCAGATCGAGACGGGGTAGGCGGGTCTGCGCTCTACTTCAGGTATTTTTCACCCACCTCCGCCAGCAAACACCCGATTTCCCGCGCGAAGCCGAGGGACCTCGCGGCCCGCGGTGCCCGACAGGGGAGGTATCCGGTGCGTTCGACGGTGGAAACGGTATGCACCGAGGTCCCTCCGCTTCGCTACGCTTCGGTCGGGAAATCGGGTAACAAGTGCGTTTCGGGAGTTTCAGCAGATCGTCCGTGTTCTCCCGCCCTGGAAGGGAGGGAGTTAGAGGGTGGGTTGATGTTCGATGTGGTGGTACGCGCGTCTTGCGGAACCACCCGCACCCTACAATCCGGGCATATGAGTTCCACTTCTGACCGGGCACTTGGGTCACGGTCCGGCGGTGAGACTTGGCGCGTCTTGAGGAACCACCCACACCCTAAGCCCTCTCCCTCGCAAGGTGTACATACCGGAGAGATGGGTAACACATTGTTCGGAGACATAGGTAACACTTTTGGTGTTTGTCACAGCCTCTTGA
>JASLNQ010000208.1 GCA_030745955.1 Dehalococcoidia bacterium
TCGCGACAAGCCGACAACCGCAAATGCCAGTCAAATCGTCTCGGCTACCGGCTGCAGTTGAGGTAGAGTTGCGCCCGACCACCCTCACAGCAACCAACAGGAGCCGGTCGATGAAAATCATGAGCATTAAGGCGGTGAAGATCGATCACCCGCCGGTCGAGAATCCCACCAGACCAAGACAGCACGACTTGAGTGACCTGGATCCCGCTCCGACACCAATGGGCAAATACCCGGCCTACCGGCAGTCACGGGGAACGTGGCAACCTCCGGGAAGCAGGGACGTCGGTTGCGTCATAACCGCCGAGGACGGCACATGGGGTTTCGGCATGACCGATCTCGGGCGTACCACGGCTGCGATCATCGACGACTGGTTTGCGCCAAAACTTGTCGGCGAGAGCGTTTTCGCCACGGAAAAGATCTACGACCTGATGGTCAGGATCGCCTCGCCCATATCGGCTCAGGGTGCGGTCGCTTACGCCACGAGTGCAGTGGACCTGGCGCTTTGGGACCTAAAAGGCAAGCTGCTCGAAAAGCCTGTATACGAGTTGTTGGGTGGGCCAACCCACGAGCCTGAGAATATGCCGCTTTACGCGACCGGCAACAATGTGGGCTGGGCGAAAGAGCTCGGATTCAACAATTTCAAGCGTGCCTGCCGGTTTGGGGCACAGGAAGGCACGGACGGACTCAATCGAAATACGGAAGACATCGCCAGAACAAGGGAATTGATTGGTCCCGATTCTGACCTGATGCTGGACTGCTGGCTAAGTATGGATGTCGAATACACAGTCCGCCTGGCTGAAAGCCTGAGGCCATACACCGTCCGGTGGCTCGAAGACTGCGTGATCGCCGATACGATCGACGAATGGGAGAGGATCAGAGAGCGAATTCCCTGGCAGGGCCTGTCTACTGGGGAGCATTGGTCCACCATTTACCCGTTCTTTCATGCCGCTCGCCTGGGACTGGTGGACCTGCTGCAACCGGATATTCTCTGGGTTGGGGGGATGACACCCTTGGTCAAGATCTGCAACATTGCCGAAGCAGCCGGGATTTCAGTGATTCCGCACGGAAGCGGGGGTACCCCATTCGGTCAGCATGCAAGCTACGGATTGACAGCAATACCCATGATCGAGTGCAGTGGGCCGGTCATGACTCCAGAAGGAGTGCCCCTGGAGGAAAAAGAACGCTTGCCGGGCCAACAGGTTCCGCAAGACGGTGTGCTGACGCCATCGTCCGAGCCGGGTTTTGGGATCGAGTTGAAACGGGAGTGGCTGACGCCTTTCTTCGGCTGACACCTTCGCAATATGCGAGCGACTTATGCGAGGAGCATCCGATCTTCCATGAACCGACTCGACAGGCCTATAATCCTGCCGTGTCCGCCTCAATATTCCAGAGAAATCACCGGCATGAAAATCACCGATATCACGACAACAATGCTTCGCAATCCAACGGGCTTTGTCATCCAAGATGCCACTATCCCGCCCCCCAGGCCCGGGACCCAGGGCAGGCTGGGGCTGTGGGTGCACATCCATACAGATGAAGGCATCGAGGGCTTCGGTGTCGGTACGGGTAATCACGCCATCCGCGCCGTCATCGAACACAACTTCAAAGACCTGCTTATCGGCCAGGATCCGTTTCACATCGAGAAACTGTGGAACGACATGTTCTGGCGGGTACGCGGCTACGGTCGCAAGGGTGTTGCGTTCCAGGCGTTGTCGGCCGTGGACATCGGCCTGTGGGACCTGAAAGCGAAGGCCTTTGGTGTCCCCGTATATCGCCTGCTCAACCCGGCATTCGAGAGCGTTCCCATTTATGGCTCCGGCGGCTGGACGAACTTTGACGAAGCCGAACTCGTAGCCGAACAAACAGGCTACGTCGACCGCGGTATTCCGCGGGTGAAGATGAAGGTGGGCAAGGATTTCGGTCAATCCGAAGATGAGGATGTGGCCCGGCTTGCCGCCGTCAGAAAAGCGGTCGGCGACGATGTCGAGATCTACGTTGATGCAAACAACGGCTACTACGCCAAGCAGGCGATCCGCATGTCTCGCATATTCGAGGATTACGATGTGAAGTGGTTCGAGGAGCCCGTGCTTGCCGACGACATCGAGGGGCTGGCGGCGATCTCACGTGCAACCACGATCCCCGTGGCGAGCGGTGAGCACGAGTACACGAAGTACGGTTTCAAGGACATGATCGCTAGGGGGGCGGTGGACATCGCGCAACCGGACGTCGGTCGCGTTGGTGGTATCACGGAGTGGATGAAGGCCTCGTACTTGGCCCATTCGTACAACCTGCCGGTCGCACCGCACGGGGTGCAGCTTGTTCACCTGCACTGTGCGATGGCGACGCCGAACCTGAAGGTAGTCGAGTACCTGGGTGCGGCCGAGGGCGGTGACCTGTTCTTCTACACCGACTTTCCGAAGCCGGTGAATGGAATGTGGGCACCATTCCCGGACAAACCCGGCCTCGGCCTCGAACTGAACCCGAAGGTGGTGGCGGAGCACAGCGTGGACTGACGGGTTCCCGTAGATAAGCTATCGCACTCATGGCAGATGTGGCCAATATCCGCGGTGACAACACCCTTAAACCCCCTCGGTCCGGTTCGATTTAGCGTCGATCACGATGCGGTCGACCAGGTATTTCTCTGCGAAGTCCCAGTCGTACGTCGCGCCAAGGCCCGGTCCCTCCGGCACGCTCACATTGCCGTCCGAATCGATCGAATCGAGGTTGTCGGCGAAGTCCGAAATGCCCGAGATTCCCGAGCTCCCCAGTATCGGGTGGACCAGGCCCAGCTCGTAGAAGTTGGCGTTGCGGATCGCGGCCATGGTGTGCCGGTGGGCAGGCCCGCCCGTGTGCAGCTCAAGATCCAGGCCGAATCCCTCGGCGGCGTGGGCGATCTTCATCACGCCGGTGATCCCGCCGTCGTACTGGGCGTCGGCACGGAAAAAGTCGGTCGCCTCGGCAATCGCCATGTCGGTGTGCGCCTCGACCAGGTGCACGTGCTCACCCTGCAGCAGCGGCGTCTTCAGCGCAGCCCGCAACTGCCTGTGGGCGTACAGGGAAACGCCGCCGTCGCGCATCGGGTCCTCGTACCAGAAGAAGCCCGCGTCGTCGCAGGCCTGGCCCACCCTCAGCGTATCGCCATAGGTGTCGAAAACGCAGCAGGGGTCGCTCATCAGGGCCATCTTTCCGCCGACCCTGTCGCCGACCGCCTTGATCGTGGCGATCTCGCGCTCGATGTTCCCGTCGGCCCATGTGTGCAGCTTGAAACCCTTGTAGCCCATCTCCAGGCACTGTTCTGCGAAATCGGCAAACGCCTCCGGAGAGTTCAGTCCGCCCGGCGTGCGGTCGCCATGAAAAGTGCTGGCGTAGCAGGGCAGTTTCGTGCGGTGGCCGCCGAGCAGCCGGTAGACCGGTGTGTTGTAGTACTTGCCGGCCAGGTCCCACAACGTGATGTCGAGCGGGCCGATGCCCATCCGGTCGTTCTTTCGCAGGTGCGTCTTGGCCAGGTTGTAGAACTTCTCGCGTTCCAGCGCGTTGGCGCCGATCAGCAGCGGGGCGACCGCCTGCATCTGCTCAAGGGTGCCCGGGGCGCCTGCGGTGAACTCGCCGGTCACGCCCTCATCCGTGAATATCTTGATACCGAGCAGCTTGCGGGTCCTTTGCGACCCCTTCTCGTAAAAGGGACCAACGGCGAAGCTCAGGTCGTCGCCGACATCGTTCCACGGAAACCTGTGGTGAGATATCTCGATGCGTTCGATTACCGGGTAGTTGGGCATGGCAGATTTCTCCTTCGCTTCGACCGTTCGAACACCGGTGGGTTGAAATCCGGGGTCGCAGCAGGGGCCGTACGCTAGCACCTCGGGCACGGCAACTCAACATACCGGAAGGCGGTAGGCCAGTTGCGGTGGATCACCCACGCCTGAAAGTGCCCGCCGCTGCCCGGCACAGGCGCCCCGCCCACTTCTACTTTCTCCCACGGGTGTATGTTATGCGCACCAGTGCAGGCCAGACCTGCCCACGTGAACCGCGTGTAAAAAGCCGTATCGAGGAACCTGAGCGATGATGAAGATCAAGGAAATACGCGCCGTTAGCCTGAATATTCCGCGCACCCCGCCGAAGTCGAAGTCCCGGCGCCCGAATTGGAACACGCATGCCAAGCGTGCGCACCCGATCAACCTGTATCCGGAGTTCACCCAGGAGTTCGGAAGAATGCCAGGCGGCGGGTCGGTGCCGGTATGGGTCCAAGTCACCGCGGAAGACGGGACCTGGGGTCTCGGGCAGTGTGCATTCGGCGAGCCGGTCGCAGCGCTGATCGACTACCATTTCGCCCCGATTCTCGAAGGCCGGGACGCCCTCGCCATGGAGTTCCTGAACGACCTGATGTGGCGAACCACACAGCACATGGGTGCAGCCGGGGTCGCCAGCAACGCCCAGTCAGGGATCGATATCGCACTGTGGGATCTCAAGGGCAAGCTGCTGGGGCAGCCGGTCTACCGCTTGCTGGGCGGTCCGGCACGGGAGAAGATTCTGTGCTACTGCACCGGCGACGATCTCGACTGGTCGCTGGAATTGGGCTTTAAGCA
>JASLNQ010000209.1 GCA_030745955.1 Dehalococcoidia bacterium
TTCAAATCACGCGAGGAGCTGGAACGGTATATCTGGCTCGATGCCGGCCTGAACTGGTACCCGCCCGAACCCGACTGGCTCACGACGCAGGAGTTCCTCAACAAGTACGACCGCACTGTCGCCATCAATATCGCCTACATCCTGGGCAACTCCCCGGTGAGAATCTGGGCGACCGGCTGGAACGACCGGCCCGCCACCGAAAACGAGATCGCCGACATGAAAGCGGTGATAAGGGAATCCATGGAGGAAGGCGCGTGGGGGCTCTCGACCGGCCTCGACTACCCGCCGGGTGCCTACGCCTCGACCGAGGAGCTAATCACCATCTCCGAGCAGGCTGCTGCGATGGGCGGCTTCTACCACACCCACACCCGTGCTTCGCTAAAAGCGAAAGGCACCTACGCCCCCTGGGAGGAAGCTGTCGAGATAGGCCGCAAGTCTGGAATCCCGGTCCACCTCACCCACTACCGGCAGCCAAAACAGGGCGAAGGGTCACACCACAACTATCTCGGCCTGGTCGAAGACGCCCGGGCCGAAGGGATCGACGTCACTTTCGACTGTTACACCTACCCGTATTCGGGAACGTCCGTCACCATCCAACTGCCGTTCTGGGCGAAAGACGGTGGCCCCGAGCGAACGATGGCGGCCCTGGCCGATCCCGGCGACCGGCGCAAGATGAAGCAGGATATGAACTCGCGCTCCGATATCAACGAGATATGGAACCAGCGCTGGCTCCACAATTTCCGCCAGCCCCAGAACCACCGGTACGATGGCAGAACGATCTGGCAGATCGCCGAAATGCGGGAGCAAAACCCCGCCGATGCGCTCTTCGACCTTCTGCTCGAGGAGCGGCTGGGTATAAGCGAGGTCGGCACTGGCACCAACGCCCACACTCTTCCCGCCTTTGTTTCCCACCCTTACGGGATGATCGCTTCCGATGCGATCCTGTTTGGCGAATACCCGAACCCCCGCACCTACGGCTGTTTCCCCGTCGTCCTCGCTGAGTTCGTCAGGGCCGAAAAACACCTCAAGCTGCCCGAGGCCATCCGCAAAATGACCTCGTTCCCGGCCCAGCGGCTCGGCCTGCCCGATCGTGGCGTACTGCGCGACGGGTTCCGGGCCGATATCGTGATCTTCAACCCCGACACAGTCCGCACCGACGCCACCAAGGACGACCCGAAGCACTACCCGGTGGGAATCGACTACGTGATCGTGAACGGCGATGTGGTGATCGAAAACGGAACGAACACAGGAGCCACGCCGGGCCTCGCGCTCCGACGGGGCCACGCCTGATCCAACCACTCCCACCAATGCCATCCCGAGGCCCTCGAAGGACGGCACGCACTCAAAAACCACCCCGTCATCTCGACCGAAGCGGAGAGATCTAACCCCACCTGCTGGCAACAACTCCCAACTCCAACAGCCCCCACCTCGCACCCAGCGCTTCCTTCAAGATGTCTTGAGGTTTCACCAGCCCGATCGCAGCTAGACTCAAAGCAATGTCGATATACAGGAACCTGTACACCGGGCTGGGTGCTGGAAGCGTGGCTGCGATCATCGCCGTGTTGATCTCGCTACCACTCGAATCTCCCGACGACATCGTGTTTAACGCAGCTTCGGTCGGACTCGCCGCACTTCTCGTAGGCGCAACCAGCGGACTGCTGTGGCACAGGTCAGCTTCCGAAGACCGGTTCAACAGGCCATACCTGGTAACTTCCGCGGGACTGCTGATCGCCGTTCTCGTCATCGCGGGACTTGCCCAAACCCAGTTCGATGACGCCGTTATTTTCACAATTCCACTCGCATTCATCGCAGGCGTTGTCTCGATAGTCGGAACGCCTATCTCGGCGACCAGCGTCCGGATTGGAAACTGGACCAACACGCTGCTCGTAGTTATCGCCATTGCCCTGAGCCTCGCGCTCGCAGGGCAGGGCGACCAGGAATCTGGCTCGCTTTCACTCCCACCCCCAACCTGAGTCGATTGGCTTTCAATGAACTTGCGACCCCACGCACTGATACTCGCGACCGGCATGCTGTCGTTGGCGCTGATTGCCGCGGCCTGTGGCGGTGACAGCGACAGCACGGCCGCCGCCCCGATTTCCACGGCGGTCGCACAAGCGACCGTTCCGCCGATGCTAACGCTGACGCCGATGCCCACGCCAACACCAGCCATCACCACCTCCCAGTCCTCGCCACCCGAGACATCATCACTTACCACCACCGATACACCGGTCCCCGGCTCGACGAACGGCACGTTTGTTGTAAGTGCAGGATCGGAAGTTACATTTACGGTCAACGAAAAGCTCTCGGCGCTGCCACTACCGAACGACGCGGTGTTGCGAACGGGTGAGATCACGGGCGAGATCGACCTCTTCACAGCCACGGCATCGCTGGTGATCGATCTGCATTCGCTCAAAAGCGACGAGTCCAGGCGTGATAGGTACGTACATGACCGGTTGTTTCCACGCCAACCGGAAGCAACGATCCATGTATCGGTCTTTCCGGACATCCCCGAAACCTTCGCGGAAGGTGAATCGTTTACCTCGACCGTGACCGGCACCGTGAACGTCAACGGGGTAGATGCTGAGATCGAGTTCGAGCTGGAAGCGCGGCTCGATCCGGACCGCCTGCTGGTACTCGCAAAAGGCGATTTCACATGGGCCGATTTCGGCATGTCAGCGCCTACCAGCAGATCCTTCATCGTCAGGGACGACGTGCACGTCGAGATGCTGGTTTCGGCAATCCCCAATTAGCGTGTTACTCCAACATGCGCCGAAGTCTGCTGCCCATCCACAGGGAAACCTCGCTGTTCGCGACTAAACTTAGGGGACATGTCGCAAGATCACGTCCGAAACTTCTGCATCATCGCCCATATCGACCACGGCAAGTCGACACTCGCCGACCGCATGATCGAAATGACCGGCGCGGTATCTGCCCGCAACATGACCGAACAGCACCTCGACACCATGGAGCTGGAACAGGAACGCGGCATCACCATCAAGGCCCAGGCCGTCCGGCTCCAGTTCACGGCCGCCGACAGTATCGACTACCAGCTCAACCTGATCGACACCCCCGGGCACGTTGACTTTTCGTACGAGGTTTCCCGATCACTCGCGGCCTGCGAGGGCGCCGTGTTACTCGTTGACGCCACCCAGGGCATGCAGGCCCAGACGCTGGCGAACGTCTACCTGGCCCTTGAGGCCGACCTTGAAATCATCCCGGTCATCAACAAGCTCGACATGCCCGCGGCACAGCCAGAGCGCGTAATGACCGAGCTTGAGCAGGCGTTCGGCTTTAGCGACGAGGTCCTCAGAATCTCCGCAAAAACGGGAGATGGCGTCAACAGCCTGCTCGAAGAGATTGTCGGCAGGGTGTCACCACCCTCGGGCGATGCAGACGAACCGCTCAGGGCTCTCATATTCGACTCGAAGTACGACCAGTACAAGGGCGTCATCGCCTATGTGAGGGTGATGCACGGAGATATTAAATCCGGTGAAAAAGTCCGCTTTATGGGCACCGGCACCGAAACCGAGGTCCTGGAAACCGGCTTCTTCAGTCCTGTGCTCGAAAAGACCAGGGGACTCGAAACCGGCGAGGTCGGCTACGTCGCTACCGGCCTGAAAGACGTGAAGGCCGTGCGCGTTGGCGACACCATGACACTCGCGGCGAACCCCGCCGCAGAGCCGCTTCCTGGCTACACGGCCCAGCGCCCGATGGTGTTCACGGGGATCTTCCCAACGGAAGCGGAAGACTACCCGGAGCTACGCGACGCCCTGGAAAAGCTCCAGCTTAATGATGCCGCCCTCGCGTTCGAGCCGGAAACCTCAGCAGCGCTGGGCTTCGGTTTCCGTTGCGGGTTCCTCGGCCTGCTGCACATGGACATCGTCCAGGAGCGGCTTGAGCGGGAGTACGACCTCGGCCTGATCGCCACCGCCCCGAGCGTCAGCTACGACGTCCTCCTGAACGACGGCGAGTTCATCACGATCGATAATCCGTCGAAACTGCCCGAAAACCATGGGTACAACGAAATACACGAGCCGTGGGTGACCATCACCATCGTCTCACCATCCCGGTACATCGGCGCCATCATGGAACTGGTAACCACCAATCGGGGTGAGTACAAGAAGATGGAGTATCTCGAATCGGGCTCGGGCGAAGCATCCGAAAACGGAAACTCCTCGACCAACGACGCCCGCGTCATGCTTGAGTACGACATCCCGCTCTCCGAAATCCTGGTCGATTTCCACGACAAGCTGAAATCCGGCACCCAGGGCTACGCCTCGATGGACTACTCGATGATCGACAGCCGTCCGGCCGATCTCGTGAAGCTCGATGTGCTGGTAAACCACGAACCGGTCGACGCCCTTTCGATGATCACCCACCGGAACGAGGCCCCGGCCTATGGACGTGCACTAACGTCGAAACTGAAGCAACTCATCCCCCGCCAAATGTTTGCAGTCCCCATCCAGGCGGCCATCGGCGGTAAGATCGTTGCCCGTGTCAACGTGAAGGCGCTTCGGAAGAACGTACTGGCCAAGTGCTACGGGGGCGACGTGACCCGCAAGCGGAAGCTGCTGGAG
>JASLNQ010000020.1 GCA_030745955.1 Dehalococcoidia bacterium
CTGCCCGAGCCCCGGGACCACGCAGACGAAGTCGATCCGGTGTGCGCCACGCGAAAGCTGCTCCCCAATAACCCGAATTACGATCGAGCGGTTCATCTGCAGCCCGAACGTGTTTTCCCTGTTCACCTGGTCGAAGCTGACCGTGACGCCATCGTTCTCGAACGATGTCTGCTCCAGTGGGATCTCTTCGGACTCGTCGACACGCAGCGGAATAAGGCCGTGCGCGTAGCCGGAACCCAGCGAATTCTTCAGCGTGAATCGCCAGCCGTTTGTCGTGTTCTGCAGGCTTCCCTTTACGTAAAGCCGCCTGAGGATGAATGCTGGTACGCCCGGCATTAAGCTTCTCCCACTTATCCCGCTCTTGGTCAACCTGTTTGATCTTCGCGCAATCCGGCCCGCATCAAGTACATTCCCCGCTCGGTAGCAATGGCACTTTCGGGTAATCGAACAACAGTGCCCGACATTTTCGCATGAACATAGATCTTTGCCACGCGCTCGACGAGTTCTGCAACCCGGAACGCCTCCGGCAGGTCGGGGCCGACCGCGAACATTCCGTGGTTGCGAATAATGGCCGCCCGCCTGTCGCCCAGCGCCTTCACCGAATATTTGGCAAGTTCGTCGGAACCAACGAAGCCGTACTCAGAAACCTCGATCTGACCACCGATGTAAACGACCATTTCATCGATGATCGGCGGTATCGGCTCTGCTTTTACAGCCTGGACGCTCGCATAGACGGAATGAGTATGAATAATCGCCGAGACGTCCGGCCGCGCGTCGTACGTGGCAATGTGCAGCAACGATTCCGACGAAGGGATCCCGTCGCTGCCGACTGGTTCCAGGTCGTGGTTTACGACCACCATGTCGCCAGTGCCGAGCCTCCCGTAAGCAATACCCGCCGGAGTTACGAGATACAGCTGTTCTTCCCCGTCTTCCACCGCCGGGTCATCGCCTCCCAGTTTGACCGATGCGTTGCCGCTAGAGCCCGAGACCATGCCGAGCGCGTCGAGCCGCTGCATGGTGTCGAGTAAGTCCCGTCGCTCCTGGTCCCAGCTCATCGCATATTGCCCAATTCGCTCATCAAATCTCGAAGCTCTCCAGCATTCGTTCCCGGTGACGCCACTCGGTGTACAGATCCTCGTACACCCGGGCCTCAGTAGCGTCGGGTTCGTGCCTGGCCAGTTCGGTGCCACGAATCGCCGCGTACTCGGTTACCGACGGCCCATGCCCTGTGCTCGCAGCGATCTGTGACAGTGCACCCAGCGATGTCGTTTCACCAGACTCGGCGATTCCGATTTCGCAGTCAAGTACCCCGGCAAGAATTTTCTTGAAAGCCCTCGTCTTCACCATGCCACCCCCAACGGCGGTGCTTACGGCCGGCCCACGGAAGCTGTTTAGCCTTTCGATATTGTGGCGGATCCCGAAGGCGAAGTTTTCCAGTGCTGCGCGCGCGATCCCGATCCTGTCGGGCGGCTCAAACGAAACCGGCACCGGGAACAACAGCCCGCCGGTCCGCAGTCCGACATTTGCCATGTGAACGAAGGCGGGGCCGAGGAATGACGAGATACTCGTCGATCCCGGCTCGATCTCAGCGATCCGATCGTCGACCATGTTCATCGCCGATGTATTATCCGTCCAGCCATATAGCAGCGACATCAACCACTGGTAAGTGCCACCGGTTTCACCTGCATTTCCCTCGATAACCCACCGGTTTTCGATCACATGGCGCCCCGTCCACATTGCCCGCGTATCGTCAAAAACCGGTCGCTCGACCACCCGCTGGCACGCCGTGCTCCAGCCAGCCACGATCCCCGTTGCACCGGGCAGGTGGACTCCAAGTCCGAGGAGACCCGATTGCGTATCTGGCCCGCACGCCACGACGGGGATACCAGCCGGGAGCCCGAGCGATTCAGCGATCTTGCCCCGGAGCTTCCCGATTACCGAGCCGGGAGTGCAGGTCGCAGGCAGTGAGATGTCGCCGAGGTTCAGCGCCGGTGCAAGCGCCCTCGCCGGTTCACCACTCGCAACGAGTCCGAGGCCCGACTCGACAGCGAGCGTCTGTTCCATGACCAGTTCACCGGTCAGTTCGAGCACAATCCAGTCGGCTATCCCGCACACGGTCCTCGCCCGTTCATATACATCTGGTGCGTTCGCCGCGAACCACTTCAGGCGCGCCCAGGCCGTGAGCATGCCGGGTCCGTGGCCGGTCAGTTCCCACACGTCGACCATCGTATTCGAGTCGATTTCCGCGCCCTCAAACACGGCCCGCATGTCACGGTTGGGACCCGCATAGAGAGGGCGTCCTTCGAGATTGAGCAGCACGAGGCCCTGGCGCTGGGAAGTGACGCCAATTCCCGCAATGTCGCCGGGCGCGAGGTCCGAGTCCGAAAGTGCCGACTGGACCGTCGATACGATCAAACCCAGGGTTGCCCCGGGATCGAACTCAACCGCAGCATCGGGTCCTCCTTCGGGCCTGAAGTAGACAACCGGCGACCTTGAAGTCGTCAGTGGCGCTCCGGTTGCTGCCCCGATTGTGACCTTTACATGGCTGGTCCCGAAGTCGATCGCCAGGTACTGGCGCGGGTTGCTACCGGTTACCACGGCGTGTGTCCCATACCTCGGGGTTGACGAAATTCAGTGGCTTCTCTGCGCGCGCGAACCGAACCAGGTCTTCGCTCATCGACCGGGAATGGCGCTGCACGGTTTCGGCAGTCGCACCACCGATGTGCGGTGTAAGGATGACGTTATCGAGTCCGATCAGCGGGAATCCCGGTTCGACGGGGTGCGAGGGCAAAACGTCGAGGGCAGCGCCTGCGATACGATTTTCGACCAGTGCTGACTTTAACGCGTCGTGGTCTACCAATTCGGCGGAGGCCGTATTTATCAGCACGGACGCAGGTTTCATCATGGCGATCAGGCGTTCGTTAAACAATGGCCGGCCATCTGCGGGCGCCGGTGCATGAAGGGTAACGAAATCGGCCGTTCCCAGTAGTGGTTCGAGCTTGCTCCAGGTCGCTCCGGCGTTCTCGGTTTCCTGTGGTGTGACGACGGGATCGTAGGCGATGACCTTCATTCCCAGGGCCGTGGCGAGCTGCGCTATCCGACGCCCGATCGCCCCAAATCCGACGATACCAAGCGTTCTGCCCCTGATTTCGTTTGATCGCATCTCGGTATAGGCGTCGAGTGGCGATCGCCATTTCCCGGACTCGATATACCGATTGCCCTGAACGATCCGCCGGGCGCTTGCGAAGATCAGGCCAATCGTAAGCTCGGCCACTGCGTTGGCGTTTCGTGCGGGCGTGTTTACCACCACGATCCCGTGATCGGTGGCACTCCCGATATCGACCTGCGAAACAGTCGCCCGGCAAATTCCGGCAAATTTCAGTTGTGGGGCCAGGTCAAATGTCTCCGAAAAGAGAAAGTCACCCTCGATGACAACTGCCTCGAAACCCTCCCGCTCAATTCGATTCCCGAGCTCGACCGGGTCTTGAAATTCTCCCGTCTCAAGCCAGTTTTCGTGAACGATATCGAGCGGATGACCCGCCGCAACAACAGCCAGGATATCGACCTCGAACGGCGCAAGTATAAGAACTCTCACGGGCCACCTGTCCCGATGTCGGCAACGATGTACTCGGCCGCAAGGTTCCCGCTGCGGACCGCCGATTCCATAGTTGACGGCCAGCCGGTGGCGGTCCAGTCGCCAGCAAGGTAGAAGCCGGGCAGGGGAGTTCTCTGGGAAAGCCGGAAACGCTGCGAACCGGGTCTCGAGCGGAACGTGGCCTCGAGCGTTTTCACCACGGCGAAACGAGTAATGCCGGTTGTCCGCGCCTCCGGAAACGTCAGTTCCATTTCGGCCGTGAATGTTTCGCGCAACTCCTGTTTCGAGAAATCTTTCCACTCCCACGCACCGCTCAGGGAGACGACGATGTGCTGTCCGCCGTTATCGTCCCTGGCTTTCAAATCGGTGTCGTTGAACACCCACTGGAGCGGACTATCAAGCACCGCAACGAACTTTTCACTCATCACCGGCCGGTCGTACCAGATATGAACGGCAACGATGGGTGCCGTTTTCACCGATTCTGCAGGTGTGAAGAAATCGTCCGGGGTGTCGGGACCCCTGGGTTCACCGGGCAGCAAGGGTTTAAGGGCAGCCGCCGGGACCGCGGAAATAACGGCTTCCCCCTCAAACAATTCTCCGTCCGCGGTGATAACCCCCGTGATCTTGGCGTCATCGATTTTGAGCGATGTGACGTCGACCCCGGTACGGATCTCTCCGCCGTGTTCCTCGACGTAATTGCGGGCGTTGTCACCGGTCAGTTTCGAGAGCCCGGCCAGCGGTATGCCCATCGCCGGATTTCGTGCCGGCCCCAGTAAAGCGACCTTGAACAGCATGATCCCTGTATGGGCGCTGACAACCGATATATCGTCGTTCAGCGAGGGCAGGATGATCAGGTTCCAAAAATTCTCGATAGTCTCATCGTTCTGCCCGTGGTCTCGCAGCCAGTCCTCGAAGGTCACGGAATCGTGAGCGGAACCGGCCCGCAGGCGGGTGAGCCTGATACCGAGCAGCCCCCACAGAATCCGCATCTTACCTGCCAGCCCCACGTGCCGGTAACCGAGCAGCGCCGACAGGTTGGCCAGCGGTCCCGGAAGTTTGCGTGCCTTCAGCCAACCGAGCCGCCCCTGCTTGAGGACCGGTATACGCAGGCGGTCGTCAAGCCTGATCTGCTCCACGGCACCGATTTCACTGACAAATTGCTGAAACTGATCGCACGCCCCGACGAAAACATGCTGGCCGTTGTCGATCTCCATGCCGGTCTCGCGGTCGGTGAACGAGTATGCCCGGCCACCCAGGAAAGGGCGTTTCTCAAGCACGATCGGCCGTAATCCGAGCCGGACCAGGTGCACGGCTGCCGCGAGCCCGGCTATACCGCCGCCGATGATGACCACGGATCGTGTAGCCATCGACTAGAGAAACCTGAGTCCGCGTGCCCGCAACCAGATGACCGCCAGCAACCTGAGCTTCTGGAACTTCGAAAGTCCAACCCGGTGGTTCAGCACGTCGTAGTCCTTCTTTTCAATCTGGTCCAGAAGTGTTTGATAGACGCTAGTCATTGTTTCCGGACAGGACCTGGACTGCTCGTCGAGGAGTGGAAACAGGCGGGCCCCCGACGCAAGGAACTCGCGGGCGCGGTCCACCTGGAACTTCATGAGTTGCCTGAAGGCCGGTGTGACCCGCCGGTCGCGGAGGTCGTCGACAGAAACGCCGTATTCAGCCAGTTCATCGGCGGGCAGGTAAACACGGCCGATATCGAGGTCCTCGGTGATATCGCGGAGGATGTTCGTCAATTGCAGCGCTATCCCGAGATCGTTCGCGTACTCGACCGCCCGCTCATCGTCGTAGCCAAACACCTCGATCAGGGCGAGCCCGGTCGCGCTGGCGACAAGCCTGCAGTACTTCACGAGGTCGTCAAAGGTCTCGTACGTCGCACCGTCCAGGTCCATGCGACAGCCGTCTACCACATCCAGCAGGTGCTGCTGATCGATCGGGTACCGGCGCAGAGTGTCTCCCAGGGCGATCCACATGTCGCCGTCGGCCTTGCCGTTGTGGGCATCTGCCAGCTTTACCCGCAACTGGTCGAGGGCCGCGCCGGCACCATCTCCATATTCACCCTCATCGACAATATCGTCGGCAAGACGGCAGAAAGAGTAGCCGGCATAGACGGCATTTCGTTTTTCAGCAGGCAGAGTGACAAACGCGTAATAGAAATTCGACGAGGCAGCTTTAGTTGAGGCCGCCACCGATTCATAGGCGCTCGCGATCCGCTCGGGTGTGAACGGCGTTGCCCTTACTTCCGTCATGTCAGGCGCGCCGGATGTTGGGCGTCGCCACCGACCTGAAGGCACCCGCTGGCACCAGGCCGAACCCGAGCCTTGACCGTAGCCACGTCGACACCAGTATTTTCGTCTTGTCGAACTTCGACAACGTCGGCCGTGCACTCAACACGTCGTAGGACTGGCGTTCGATCGCACGCAAAACCGAAAGCCCGCCCCGGGTGAACAACGCGAGGTCCGACCTGAGCGAACGGTCGAGGTGGCTGATTAAAGGATATCCATCGATGAACAGCCGTCTCGCCCGGTCGACCTCGAATCGCATCAGCGCCCTGAACCGGTCATCGCACCGATCC
The DNA here is from genome assembly GCA_030745955.1 of Dehalococcoidia bacterium. The sequence continues at coordinate 6,186 of JASLNQ010000020.1, forward strand.
TGTGAAAGCTGTTCTTCTGTAACTCCGAACCGGTCGAGGTCTTCCAACGGAATGTAAATCCGACCGATTTCGTAATCGCGTTTAACGTCCTGCCAGAAATTCGTCAGCTGAAGGGCCGTACAGATGTGATCGGACAGGGCAAGCACCCGGGGATCGGGGTTGGTCACCCCGCCGAGGTGAAGGACCAGTTCACCCACCGGGTTCGCCGAGTACGAACAGTACTCAAGCAGGTCGCCAAACGTTTCGTGACGGACGATCTGCTGGTCCCGCCGGTTCGCCTCGATCAGGCGTTTGAACGGACCCGCCGGAATCTCGAACTCGCGGATGGTCTCTCGCAGGGCGATAAAGTGGGGGTGCGTGGGAAAGCCCCTGCCACCCGGTTCGGAATCGCCCGACTCGGGATAGCAAGCATCAAGCTCGCCCTCCCACAGATCGAGCAGTGCCATCCTGTCCCCATCAGCCTCATCGCCGAGATCGTCGATCCCTCGTGAAAATGCGTAGATTGCGTAGAAGTGGCGTCGAAGGTGCTTCGGCAGCAGCCGCGAGCCAACACTGAAGTTCTCGTAGTGCGTCCGGGCCAGGCTCTCGCATGAAGCGAACGTGGCTTCAACGTAGTCTGGCGAGTCAGGCCCGACTTCCATGTGGGGTACCGGAAGCTCAACAGCCGATATAGCTGACTGAGTCATGGGCGCTGTATTCGGGAGTCTGCTCGACGCGCTGTCGCGGGCTAGAGCCCCATCACCTGCACCGCGACCTGGCGTGGTTTCGGCTCGTCCAGTTCAACCAGCAATACCCGCTGGAATTCACCCAGCAGCAGATTGCCATCGATAACCGGCACAATTTCCGAGGTGCCGAGGATCATATGCTGACAGTGAGCATGACCGTTGGGGCACTCGTTCGGGCGCATACTCACTGTACGGAGCTCGAAATCGTTGTGGCCGTAGTAGGCGTCCTTGGGGGCGCAACGCTCGAGGAAGTGCTCCATATCCTGCAGGAGCAGCGGTTCGTTTTCGTTGATCATCACGGAAAACGTCGTGTGGGTGCTGTAAACCGAAACCTGGCCCTGCATTACACCCGATTCAGCGACGAGCTGTTTCACCGTGTCGGTGAAGTCGATCAATTCTGGGGCATCGGTTGATTCAACCTGGACGATTTTGCTGAAAATCCTGTAGCCAGGGCCGGTCGTCAATCCACCGGGAGAAGTGCCGTTCAACACGCTGATTCGACCGGCCTCAACAGCCGATAACACACGCGCCTTATCCGAATGCAAACTTATTCCCCCTGAAACACCAAACACCGGCGAAGGTAACTTACAGTTACCCCGCCGCGGATACGCGACCGCATACCGTCGAATCCCCAGCCATATTCACGGTTATTGACATGGTAACCCAACACGTGCCACCGAGCACCGTGCACGAAACACACGTCGCGCCCGCGTTTTGAGAACCCAGAGAAACTAACCCTCGACGGTTTCGATTCAGCAAATCAAGTATAGCGACTCAATGCGCCGACTCGACTCGGTAATGGACGAAATTCGATCAGATGGCGTTTAACACGGGCGATACTGGCAGCGGGTGAACGGAAAATCGCACGCGACTCACACCATCATCATGCAGTGGTTCATACACTTACCGGGGCCTGGGTCGCGATGGTGAGCGATGAGTGAAATTCCATGAATGCAGTCATAAAAGTCGTAAGAGACGCACTCGCCCGCGTCGAGCCACGACTGAGACGCACCAGGGCAGGAAAATCGGATGGGGAACTCGAGAGGTGCCGTGCGTAGGCAAATAACCCACGCTCAGCCGGTCCCGAACCGACCCGATCGACGATCTTCGGAACATCGAAATCCCAGGCATCCAGCACGCTGTAGACACTTACCCATGGAACGCCCGCTTTGCTTGCGGCCTCAGCCACCGCATGAGTTTCCGTGTCGACCGCGGTGGCGTTGATCGCCTCACCCAACCACCGTTTAAGTCCCGATGTCTTGGCGACTCTTGAAATTGTGACTATGGTACCGTGGTGATAATCGAGGCCGGCCACTTCGACCGCGTTGCGGGCCGCGAGCACGAGGGTACGGTCGGGTCCGAGTGAACTGGTGGCGTCATCCGCCGACCACTCAAACGGATTCCCCGGGAGGTTGATGACACTGGCTGCAATCACGATATCACCGGGGCGCTCATGGTCCCTCGTCGCGCCGCAGAACCCGAACGAAATGACAGCTTCCGGCGAAAATTCTTCGATAGCCCATTCGGTTGCCCGGCCCGCCCGGTCGGTGCCAGAACCGCTCAACACAACCGCCGGAATACGGACGGCACCCGGCGCATCCGGCACCTCGGGGCGATACGCGATGAAATCTTCGGGGGCTTCGACCGCACGGTAACTCCCGGATCGGATGATCCCGGTAGCTTCGCGGTGTAGTGACCCGAGTGCGACGATCATCAGCGTTACTCGGCGCTCCTGTAGGGCAGGCATTCCGGCCACCGGTTTCGGATCCCCGAAAAGTTCGGTCCGTTCGCAGTGCTCATGATTCGCGCACCAGCAAGAACTCGCCAAGCTCACTGAACTCAGCTGCGGTGCTCCCGGAAAGATCGAGCGACTCTATCAACCGTTTGCCCTCGATCCACCTGTTCTCGGCCAATTTCTGGCAGTAGTCCTGCGTACCGAGGTTGTCCATTACCTCCAGCACCACATGGACATCCTCGTTGTCCAGGTCACCCTCGGTCTGGAAAATCTGCTTCAGCCGCTCGGCACTAGTACCGGTCGACGTGCTGAGAGCATGAACCGCCGGGAGCGCTTTCTTTTTCCGCTTGATGTCGGCCCCGACCGGCTTACCCGTGGCCTCTCCGCCCCAGACCCCGAGCACGTCGTCCCGTATCTGAAAAATACGGCCAAGTTCGTATCCCAGGGTCTTCAGGGATGCAGCCTGCGCCCGATCGGGACCTGACTTCGGAGCGACAAGCCCGCCCAGGTATATCGAAGCCTCAATAAGCGCTCCGGTCTTCCGTTCGATCATGTCCAGGTACTGGTCAACGGTGACCGACTCCTCGGATTCGAAGAAGATGTCGAGGTACTGGCCCTCCATCATCCGCAAATAGTTGGCGGTCAGTTCCGCCTCGGCCTCGAGCGCTACAGATTCCGCAACACCTACCGAGCGCAACTTCCACGCCGCCGCATCGGCGATTTTCAGCATGGCGTTGCCGGAAACGATGGCCGCAGGCTCGCCCCAGACCACCCAGACGGTCGGCCGGTGATGCCGCACGCGGTCCATGTCTTCGAGATCGTCGTGAATCAGCGAGAAATTGTGGACATACTCGAGCGCCACGGCGATCGGTATCGCCCGCTCGGGGTCGCCACCAACAGCATCGGCGGCCAGCAATGCCAGGGTAGGGCGCATCCGCTTGCCTCCGGTCGACACTGAGTTCGTTCCGTCGAGCTCCTGCCACCCGAGGTAATAGCGGTGGATGTCGTAAATGTCGGTAGCGTGCCCATTCACCTCCTGCGATTCGGGCAGCTCAGCCCGCATCGCCTCATCGATCCGATCCTGGTAACGGGTGAAGAAGGCGGGCAACGAGGGGGCTTGTTGTGATCGGTTCGGGTTCAATGCGATCCGTTCAAAATCGTCTGACGGGCATTCCCGGCGGGTGGAAGCACATCAGGTTATCGCGTCGCCACCCGCTGTGGTGGTCCGCGCAGGCCCGTTAAGCAAAAGACCGCCGGGGGTCATCCGGCGGTTTGCTGGGGTTTCACTCGTTCACAGCGCTAGGCTACGGAGATTTCGAGCTTGCGCCCTTTCTTCGATTCGAGCTTCGGGAGCTTGATCGTCAGGACTCCGTCCTTGAACGTCGACTTCGCGTTCTCGAAATCAACGGTCTCAGGGAGCCGCAGGGCACGGTAATACGTACCAGTCCGCCGCTCACGGAGAATGTAACTTCCCGAAACGTCCGTCGATTCGTCCGAGGAAGAATCAGCGGGAGTCAGGGATTTCTGGGATTCGGCCCGAATCGTCAGGACGTTGTCATCGATGGATACTTCGATCTCGTCTTTTGTCGCGCCGGGCAACGATGCGGTCACTACCAGTGCGTCACCGTCCTGAACGACGTCAAGCGGAATGCTCCAGGCCTCCGGTGCACCGTGCCGCAGGGCACGGCTCCTGCGTCCACCGGTAAAGAACCTGTTGAACAGGTCATCAAAATCTCTTACGGCACCAGCTCCGAAGGGGTGCCACTTCTCGATTGCCATTGTTTGTCCTTCTTGTCGAATTGGTCAGATCCACGCCGGAATTCCGGTGGAGATCAACCAGCTAGTTGCGAGCCGCCTGGTGTGGGAGACTGGCCTCTCTTTACTCAAGGCGCTTTCAAAACATGCACGATACGATTATAGAAATCTAACAAGAGTATTGTCAAATCATATAGCTAAGAACGAGTTAGATATGCTACGATCTACCTATCGCTACGTGCCGATATCGAACTGAAACCCTCCCCGGCAGTCAACGCTTTTCGCCGGATTGCATCAAAGAAGTCATGCCCCCGAACTACTACGACATACTCGGAATCGGCAAAGACGCCTCGGAAAAAGACATCAAGGCGGCTTACCGCAGGATGGCGCGCAGGCTTCATCCTGACGTAAACCCGAACGATAAAGGCGCCCAGGACCGGTTCAAGAAGGTGAACGAGGCCTACGAGGTAGTTGGTGACCCGGCGCGGCGCAAGGACTACGACCAGTTCGGCGACAACTGGAAGCACGCCGACAAGATGCGAAACATGGGTGCCGGACGTAGTGGGGCCGGGATGGGTTTCGACCTCGGCGACCTGTTCGGTGGTGCCAGGCACGGCGGTAGTCAGGGTGGCGGCTTTAGCGATCTCTTCGGCGGAGCCGGTATGGGCGGGCACGCACCTCAACGCATGCGTCACGAGGGCTCGCTCAATGTCTCACTGGACGAGGTCTATACCGGTACCACCCGGCGAATTTCCATCGGTGGACCTGCGACGGGAGGCCAGCGAAACCTCGAGGTCCAGGTCCCAAAGGGTGTCCCAGACGGCAGGCGGATCCGCCTTCGCCCCGACGCCAACACCGAAGTCACGCTCACAGTAAAAATCCGCTCCGACAAGCGGTTCAGCCGCGAAGGTGCGAACCTGCGCACCGACGTCGGTGTGCCGATGCTCAGTGCGATTCTCGGCGGAGAGGTGGAGGTCCCGACCATGACCGGACGGATCGCCCTGCAAATTCCGGCGGGCACGCAGAACGGCCGGTCGTTCAAGATCAAGGGCAAAGGACTGCCACGGCAGAACTCCACCGGGTTCGGCGATCTCTACGCCACGGTCAAGGTTCGGCTCCCGGAATCGATGACGGCCAGGGAGCAGGAGCTTTATGCAGAGCTGCGGGACATCCGTTCGGGCGCGGAGCAAACGGGAGATTTTGACCTCGGGACCGAGACCGGGTCCAACACCGGTACCGAAAGCGGGGACGCCGTATGACGATGGGAAACAACGAACCGGTCTTCGCTATCGGCATCGTCGCCCGGATGGTCGGACTGCACCAGCAGACGCTCCGGAACTACGAGCGCTGGCAGCTCGTGGTGCCACAGCGGTCGAGTGGTGGCACGCGGCTCTACTCAAACCGTGATGTCGACCGCATCCGCAAGATCCTGGAATGGAAAGATGAGTTCGGTTTGAACCTGGCTGGCATCGAAGTAATGTCGACCCTTTTACGACGGATCGAGGAGCTAGAAGGTCATGTGAGGAACCTGACGGTCGAGATCGTCAAGCTCCGTGAGGGCCAGGCGAGGCTGCCTGGTTAGGCGCTCTCCAGTCCGGCACATTCGACCAGACAGGCGGAAAGCCGGGTAAGCAGGAGAGTTGGGGGATAAAAAGAAATGGTATTTGATCCGAGACAAGAGGCCTTTACGACACAGGCACAGGCTGCCCTTGAGCTATCGCAGCAGATCGTCGTCCAGATGCGACAAAACCAGTGGGATTCCGAGCACCTTTTGTTGGGGCTCTTGCAGGTCAACGAATCGCTGGCCGGCAAAATACTGGCAGAACTCAATGTCGACACGGCCGACCTGGTTGGAGCCCTTGAAAAGAAGCTACAAGGGTCGCCAACCGTGGGTGGAAACGCAGGCCAGGTACAGATCTTTTTGACTGAACGTCTCAGAGCGTTATTGGAGTCGGCGAAAGAGGAGGCCACCAGGCTCAGGGATGAACTGATAGGTGCTGACCACCTGTTGGTGGCGATTACCAAGAACGCCGATGGTGACATTGCCGAGTTGTTCACAGAACGGAACATCACCGATGAACGGGTTTACCAGGCGCTGCTTGCAGTACGGGGTTCGGCGAGGGTTACCGATCCACAGGCCGAGAGCAAGTACAAAGCCCTGTCGAAGTACAGCACCGATCTTACTGCGCTGGCTAGAGAAGGCCGCCTTGACCCGGTTGTTGGCCGCGATCTTGAAATCCGCCGCGTGATGCAAACCCTTACCCGGCGCACCAAGAACAATCCTGTGTTGATCGGTGACGCAGGTGTCGGCAAGAGCGCCATTGCTGACGGAATCGCACTGAAAATCGTTGCTGGTGAAGTCCCCGAAACACTGCAGGGGCGCCGGGTGGTGTCGTTGGAAATGGGGTCATTGATTGCCGGAGCGAGCATGCGCGGGGAATTCGAGGACCGCCTGAAAGCTGTTATGGACGAGATACGCCAGGCAGCTGGTGAGATCGTGCTGTTCATAGACGAGATCCACACAGTCGTAGGCGCTGGTGCGGGTGGTGGCGGTGCTCTCGATGCCGCAAACATGATGAAGCCCGCCCTGTCTCGTGGTGAACTGCAGACCATCGGTGCAACAACCCCCAATGAATATCGCCGTTACATTGAGTCAGATTCTGCCCTTGAACGCCGGTTCTCACCGGTCTGGGTTGAGGAGCCTGATTTTGATACCGCGATCGAAATGCTCGACACACTTCGTCCGCGGTACGAGGAGCACCACGGATTTAAGGTAAGCAGAGAAGCCCTGGTCGCAGCAGTGCAACTTTCGGCCAGGTATATATCCGACCGATTGTTACCTGATAAGGCAGTTGACCTCATGGATGAGGCGGCAGCGAAGAAGAGGATCGAGAATCCTGTCTGGCCAAAAGAGATGACGGAGATGCAAGACCGGCGTCTGAAATTGGTGGGCGATGAGGAAGTTGCCTCGGCGTCGGGCAACAATGAGGCTGCCGCAGATCTCAAAGTCGAAATTATCCGCCTCAACGAAGCATTCGATGACGCGAAACGGGAGTGGGAAGAGACCAATGATGTGAGCGACACCGTAACCGAGTCGGACATCGCGGCGTTGATCTGCGAGCGGACCGGAATCCCGGTAGACCGCCTGGTCGAGGGCGAGGCCGAACGGCTCCTCAACCTGGAAGAGCGACTGCATACCCGGATCATCGGCCAGGACCGCGCGGTCGAAGTGCTCGCCGATGCCGTCCGCCGTGCAAGGGCCGGACTCAAAGATCCGAAGCGGCCTATCGGCAGCTTCATCTTCCTCGGTCCCACCGGGGTCGGGAAGACCGAGCTTGGGCGTGCGCTGGCCGAGTTCATGTTCGACGACGAAGACAACATGATCCGGGTCGACATGTCGGAGTTCCAGGAGAGGCACACCGTATCCAAGTTGATCGGTGCACCCCCCGGTTACATCGGCTACGACGAAGCGGGTCACCTGACCGAAGCCGTACGCAGGCGCCCGTTCTCAGTCGTGCTCTTCGACGAGATCGAAAAGGCCCACCCTGATGTGTTCAACACACTGTTGCAGGTCCTTGACGATGGCCGCCTGACCGACAGCCACGGCAGAACGGTCGATTTCCGGAACACGATCATCATCATGACCAGTAACCTGGGAACCGAGGGCATCAACAAGGAGGCATTCGGGTTCCAGAAGCAGAGCCTTGAGGACACGGAAAGCGCGCGCCTGCGCACAAACGTTGAAGATGCGCTTGAAAAGCAGTTCCGCCCGGAATTCCTGAACCGGCTTGACGAGTTCATCGTGTTCGACTCGCTCACCCGGGACGACATCAAGCTGATTGTCGACAAGTTCATGGGCGAGGTTGCCGAACGCGTTGTCGACCTCGGTGTGACCCTTTCCCTGACCGAGGCTGCCAAGGAATGGCTGGCCACAAACGGCTTCGACAAGATGTATGGAGCACGACCGCTAAAACGGTCCATTCAGCGTCACGTCGAAAGCCCGCTGTCGAAACGGCTCATCGCCGGTGAATTCCCCGCGGGGTCGGTCATCGTAATCGACGCGGTTGATGGTGAGATCACGTTTGCTCCCGGTGATCCCCCCAAAGCCAGCGAGACCGGACCAGCGGCGGATGAACCGGAACAGATCGAGTCCGGCAGTTCCAGCAAAAAAACCTTCGCCCGATAAATCGTTACGAGCAGCAGTAGCCCCTACCCTGTCAGGGCAGGGGGCCTGTCCGCGTCCGCTCCCGTACCATTTGTCTCGTGGCAGACCAGGCAACACGTGATCCCGAACCGGTAATCGACAGCAAACCCTCCGGCAGGTTGGCCGATTTTGTCTTGCGTCACCGCAGGGCCTACCAGGTCACCATCTGGACCGTGGTAGTAGTTGCCATAGCCGGTGGGACGATCTCCTGGCTAAATGGCTGGCTCGACATTGAGGAAGCCGGCTACCCGGGCGTATTCGTCGTAAACCTCGTCGGTTCGGCAGCCGTTGTCATCCCTGTGCCCGGACTCGTCGCGGTATGTGCGGGGGCGCTGCCAGAACTGGGGCTGAGTTATATATTGCTCGCAATTGCCGGTGCCGCGGGCTCTACAATCGGCGAGATGACGGGTTACCTGGCCGGGTACGGTAGCCAGGGTATAGCGCAGAAATCACGGTACTATTCAAAGATAAGTGACTGGGTAGCCAGGCGAGGCGGCATAGCGCTGTTCATTCTCGCCGCGGTGCCCAACCCGTTGTTCGACATCGGTGGGATTGCAGCAGGTTCGCTCGGGTATCCGATCTCCAGGTTCCTCCTGTGGGTCGGCCTTGGCAAACTGCTTAAGTTCGTAGTTTTCGCCTACGCCTGCCGACAATCTATCTCGTGGCTCGTAGATCTCATCTAGCACCCGGCTCCAAATATGGCCGACACATCACAATCCGAGACGCCAGACGCACAGGATCCCGCCGATGGGAAGGGTCCTGGCCCTGGTTCGGGTGGGTCTGCGCTTCAACTGTCCGGGTTCCAGCTCTGGCTGTCGATGAACCGGGATCTCGTCTTCCGCCTGGGCCTGATTACATTCGTGATCGGGTTTGTGGCCGTTGGGGTAACACTCTGGCTCACCGACAGCCTGAACCAGGAAAACATCGGGTACGGCGGCGTCTGGCTGGTGAGTTTCATCGCGGCTGGCTCGATCATCCTGCCGGTACCGGGTCCCGCG
>JASLNQ010000210.1 GCA_030745955.1 Dehalococcoidia bacterium
ACAGACGAAGGTATTGACGGTATCGGCGGAGCGGAGTCACCGCGCAACCAGCCGTTCTTTAAGCCGCAGATCGAGTACTACAAGAGCTTGATCGTTGGGCTCGATCCAACCGATGTCGAGCGGGTCCTGCTCAGGATCAGGCGCGTGGGCGGCTTCAAGCCCTGGGGGTCGGGTGTTAGTGCGATCGAGGTCGCCCTGTGGGACATCGCTGGTAAAGCGGCCGGAGTTCCTATCTACAAGCTCCTGGGTGGAAAGATCCGCGACAGGGTCCAGGTGTACAACGGCAACTTCAGAAGAAGGTTCGATGGCTATCAGCCAGAAGACTTCGCCGAAAACATGAAGTGGATGAAAGAGCTGCCACAGAACTTCTCGATCATCAAGCAGGGCATCGCTTTCCACGGCTCTCCGATGGTCAGGCACATGCCAGATTTCTACTACGGAGACTACGTCGCGGCCGAGAAGTACGGGAACCGCGGAGTGCTGACCGAGAAGGGTTTTAACATCACCGTTGACGCGGTGATCGCCATGAAAGAGGTCCTGGGCGACGAGGTAGGGCTGGCGCTCGATTGCGGACCCGGCCTGACGGCTTCCGACACGCTCCGACTCGCCAAGGCTCTCGAGCCATATCACCTGATGTGGATGGAAGACACGATCACCGGTGACTACACGCCGTATGTGCACCCTGATTACTTCCTCCAGGTGACTCCGTACACATCGACACCGATTCACACGGGTGAGCAGGTCTACCTCCGTCATGGTTTCAAGGAACTGATCGAGCAGCATGCTGTCGATGTCGTTGGCCCAGATCCCCTGGACGTCGGTGGAATCTCGGAGCTCAAGTGGATCTGTGAGTTCGCCGATCTTCACAACATACAGATGGCACCACACGGAACTGCAGACGGCCTGATCGGCATGGCAGCTCTGACCCAGGTTTCGGCAACGCTGCCCGACAACTTCATCGCATTCGAGCTTCCTTCCGGCAGGCCAGGCTGGTGGCACGACATCCTCGAAGGCCTTGAAAACTTCGATGTCACCTACAGCCACATCACGATTCACGATACTCCGGGACTTGGAATCAGCTTCCGGGTCGACGAAGCGAAGCAGTACCTCAAGGAAGAGGATGCCGGGTTCTTCGACGACTAGGTGTTGAGGGAGCTGACCGCTGAACTGGTTTCCTGAGCGGAGTCGAGGGATCTGGGGTGGGGTGCGCTGGTGCGAGCGATCCTGAATCCCGAGTACTCTGCGGTAACCTGACCCGTACCGTCACAGTCTCCAGGGGGTGGAACATTGCACGCACTGGGTTACGCAGAGATCGCGATAGTGGTCCATGACGTTGAGCGCTCGACCGGTTTTTACGTCGACGTGGTCGGTTACCAGGTCGCTGATGTGGATGTAGGCAAAAGGGCCAGGATCATCAAAGTTGGCCCCGACCATTACCTGGGGCTGTGGGAACCGGGCGTTTGGGGTAGTGATCGGGCGCCTTTCGGAGGAACGTACGGGGACGAGTTTCGCAAGCAGGTCGGGCAGGTGCACCTCGTATTTGCGATACACCAGGATGAAATCGGGCCATTGGCAGCGCGCCTGACTGATGCCGGTTTTCCGACCCACGGGCCCGAAACCCACGGGGATGGATCGTTTCACCTGTACGCGTCGGACCCGGACGGTCACGCAATGGAGTGGTGGGGCAAGGTCTTGAGCTGATCGAAACGTTTCAGGGAGCGCCCGTCGGTACTTGCGTGCTGCGAGATCACTCACCGTCCGAATCTGCGCAGAATCATGGACGACATCCTGCCTCATCCCACATCGCCGCGCTTCCTGTGCTCCCCGTGAAGCGCCCGGATTGCGCCATCGCTAGCCCTTCAACCGGGCGTTGGCTGCTATTTCGGCCTGGTTGACGCAGTATGGCGGCCAATCGCCGGCCAGCGCTGCGAGTACGTTCTCGACGCACATCGTCGCCATCTTCATGCGGGTATCGAAGGTACCGCTGGCAACGTGGGGCATGATGAGGCAGTTATTCAGGGTAAGCAGCGGGTGGTCGGCCGGCAATGGCTCGGGTACGGTCACATCGAGCGCGGCGCCCGCGATTTCGCCCGACTTGAGGGCATCGTAGAGCGCTTCCTGATCGACGACCGGGCCGCGGGTGGTGTTGACCAGGATCGCCGTTTTCTTCATCAATTTGAACTGATCGGTGCTCATCAGACCGGTCGTTTCTTCGTTTAGCGGGTTGTGGAGCGACACGAAGTCGGAGCGTTCCAGCAGCTCTTCGAGCGTGTCGACGTATGTGGCACCGAACTCTTCTTCCCGCCGGTTCCGGTTGTGGTACAGAATTTCCATGCTGAACCCGGCGGCCCGTTTTGCCACCTCGCTGCCAATGCGCCCCATGCCGACGATTCCCAGCGTCTTGTGGTGAATATCGGTGGACAACAGGCCGACCGGGGCAAAATCGCCCCATTCGCCGCGCTTCACGACCTGCGGCAGGTCGTAGACCCGCCGCGCCATCGCAACCAGCAGGGTGAATGCTTCGTCGGCGGTGCTTTCCGAGACGACTCCGGGGGTGTTGGCCACTGCGACCCCGTGTGCGTTTGCCGCCGCGATATCGACGTTGTCGTACCCGACGCCAAACTGGGCGATTACCTTCAGGTTGGGCGCAGCACCGATCACCCCGGCATCGACGGCGTTGTTGACGTGCGTATACAGGGCGTCGACATCTGCCGCCGCTTTGACCAGTTCGTCATGGGGTGGCGATACGTCATCTTCCCAGACAACGACTTCGGCACCGCTGGTACGGAGCTTTTCTGCGGCTTCGGGAAATGTTCTGCGTGTTACGAGTATTTTTGGCATTTGTCTTCGGTTGGATCAGTACGGGCTTGTTTCGGTCGGGCCGGGGCGGGGAAATCGGGATCGGAATCCAGGCTGTTTCGCCCGGCATTCGTACGTGGGTCTTCCGGTGTAAATGCAAAACGGGCGGCAGGTGAACGAGAGCGGAAGCTAAAGAATTATGTGGAATTCGACTGGGGTGTCAATCCAGCCGTGGTGCGTCGAAGCTGGTTCTCGCCAGCTAACGGGTGCTTGTGACGGCAGCATGCTGCAGGCGACACCTTGTGCACGAGCTTTCCCGGTAATGGGTAAACGTGACGTGAGACCCGGCTCGGGCGTTCAGGCTGCGTTGGCGGCGATGTCGGGATCGTGCTCCAGGACATCGGACGCCCTGCCCACGATCAACGGGTCGGGTCGCTTTACGACTGACAGGTCCTTGCCCGCATAGGGGAGCGCCGTGAGCACCAGCCGCATTGCGTTGATGCGCGCCCGTTTCTTGTCATCGGCCTTCACCACGAACCAGGGCGCATCGGCCGTGTCGGTGTAGAAGAACATCATCCGCTTGGCTTCGGTGTACTCGTCCCATTTCTTGAGCGATGCTTCATCGACGGGGCTCAGTTTCCATCACTTCAGGGGGCTCTTTTTTCGCGCCTGGAAACGCTTGTATTGCTCCTGCCGCCCGACTGAGAAATAGAGTTTTATCAACCTGGTCCCACTCTCGACAAGGAGCCTCTCGAACACGGGTGCCTGCCGCGTAAATTCCAGGTATTCGTCGGATGTACAAAACCCCATCACTTTTTCGACGCCGACTCGGTTGTACCAGGACCTGTCGAACAGCACCAGTTCGCCCTGCGTGGGCAGGTGCTGGACGTAGCGCTGGAAGTACCACTGGCCCTTCTCGCCCGCACTCGGGATCGGCAGTGCGACGATGCGGCTGTGCCGCGGGTTCATGTGTTCCATGAACCGCCTGATGGTGCCGCCCTTGCCGGCCGCGTCGCGACCCTCAAAGAGGATTACAACCCGCTGCCCGGTGTCTCTGACCCAGCTTTCGAGCTTGAGTAGCTCGACCTGGAGATCGACCTTCAGCTTCTCGTACTTGTGCCGCTTCATCTTCTTTTTGTACGGATAGACCCCGTCATGGAATTCTGCGCCGGAACCCGGCGGTACGGTGCCCAGGATGTCGCGTCCCGTCAGCGGATCGTTGATTTGTTCGATTCTGCGTGCCATCCGTTTGAGCCCTTACTTGTGAGACAGCCGGTGATTCCAATCTAGGTGGACAGGGCGGGTTTGTGCAGGCGGGCAACCCCCAGTCGCGTGCAGATAATCGTGAGGGTCAACACTAACGTGCGTGCGTATACGGACTGCCGCAGAGACGTGCGGGTACGCGAACGTGTGAACGTGTGGATGTACGGAATTGCACGAAGGCGGACGCGTGGGCGGTGCGTTCAGGCTGGGTACGTTTCGCTGAACTAGAGCCCTGCTGGTGGGGAAGGCGGGATTCGAACCCGCACGCCCTTTCGGGCACATACTCCTAAGTTCTGTCCGGACAGTTCTGTCCTGTTCCCGGCTGTAAGGTCTCCCGTTCAGAATTGGGAGGCAGTGTACCCCGCAGTACCTCGCTGTTCCACCACGATTGCTGTCAGAATTGCTGTCAGACGCTCTCGGCGCGGTTGAACACCGCCTCCATCGCGTCTGCCATCTGCCCCTGCGTACCGGGAATCGTATGGGCGTACACATTCATCGTCGT
>JASLNQ010000211.1 GCA_030745955.1 Dehalococcoidia bacterium
TGCCAGGACCGCCAGGGCTGAATGTCTCGCGGGCCACGCGATGGCCACTGCCCGCGCACCATTCGGGGTGGGGTGAACGGACGGCGATCAGGGCCGGACGCCGAGTATACCCGACGACGAAACGTACCTACGTGTGGTGGATCGCATATGTATCGATCTGGCCGCGGCTTCGAGATTTGCGTCAGATGATACGATTCAGCTACCGGAAAGGGGCTGCGCGTTCGATTCGCGTGGATCAGCGACGGCCTCCTGCGACAACGAGGGGATATGAGGTAGATCAATGGCTGATCATTGGAAAATGGAAGCGGAGATCGAATACTGCGTACCGTGAGGCCACGGCAACATGGCTTTCTGGATGGGAAGCGAGATTTTCGCAGCCGGTGGCAATAAAGTGGCAATAGCACTGAAGCCCGGCGTGGGCGGAGTGTTCAAGGTTTCTATTGACGGCGAGGTCATTTGGGACAAGGCAATCGAAGACAGGTACCCGTCATTGCCCGACGCCAAGACGATCAAGACGACCGTGGCGAACATGCTTGAAGCTGTCACTGTTTGAACTGCTTGACCAGCGTGATTCGCAATAAGAATCGTGAAACACCCCTGTTCCTGTAGCAGGGGTGTTTTTCTTTCCCGAAGCGAGGTATCACCGGAGTAGTATGGTCGGGCCCTTAGCCAGCTCTGAATCAAGGGCGCCAGTACCTCAGATCGCTACCGGGAATTGCCACGGGGAGCCAGTACGTGAAAGCAGCAGTACTTTTCGAATCGAACAAGCCCATGCCAATCGTGGAGCTTGACCAGTCGGAACCGAAAACCGGCGAAGTGCGAGTCAAGATGTCGGCTGCGGGCATCTGCGCCTCGGACCACCATGTGATGACAGGCGACAACCCGACCCCGATGCCGATCGTCCTCGGCCACGAGGGTTCTGGAGTCGTTGATGCGATAGGACCGGGCGTTGCGAGCGTGAAAGAGGGTGACCGCTGCGTTCTCTCGTTCGTCGCGAACTGTGGCCACTGCCGGTCATGCCGCACCGGTTTGCCGAACCTGTGCGACACCAACCGGGAGACCGGCACCCGGCAGTATGACGGCACATTCCGGCTCCACACGTCCGATGGGACCGAGGTCCACCAGTTCGCCAAGCTGGGTGTCTTCGCCGAATCGATCGTCGTTCCCCAGCAGGCCTGCTACCCCATGCCCGACGACGTGCCCATGGAGGTCGGCGCGCTGATCGGGTGCTCGGTGACCACCGGAATTGGCGGCGTAATTAACCAGGCCGGCATGCGGGCCGGCATGACGGTCGCGGTGATCGGCGCCGGCGGTGTCGGTCTGAACGCTCTCCAGGGCGCAAAGCTGATGAATGCCTCGAAGGTGATCGCCATCGATATATTCGATCACAAGCTTGAATTCGCCTACAAGTTCGGGGCGACACATGTCGTCAACTCAAAAGAGCAGGACCCCGTGGCTGCGATACAGGAGCTGACCGACGGCGGTGTCGATTTCGCATTCGATACGTTTGGCCACAAGATCACGACCGAGCAGGCCTACGGGGCAACGCGGAAGGGTGGTACTGCCGTCGTGGTCGGCCTTGCGCCCGACGGCATGGGTGCCGACATCCCGCTGGTCGAGCTGGTGCGCAACCAGAAGACCCTGGTAGGCAGCTACTACGGATCGGCCAGCCCCCACGAAACATTTGGCAAGCTGCTCGAGTTCTACCGGCAGGGCCGGATCGACGTCGGCGGGATGGTCACGCGCAAGTACCGGCTCGACGAAATCAACGAGGCCTACGGGGCGCTTGAGCGGGGTGAAGACGGCAGGGGAGTGATCGTCTTCGATTAGCCACCCCCGGCCGCCCTGGTGCCGGAACCGGTCAAAAACTCACCCGGATACCATTCAAATACGATGGTTTGTTCATAATTTCACTTGCTGGTAAAACGGGTGACTGCTATCCTCCGAATCGCCCGTTTTTCAACAAATAAACCAGTACCTGGCAGTTGATGTTCGAGGATTATTTCAGGCAGTACGCACTTGTCATCATTTTCGCCGCTACCGCGGTAGTTGTCCCTGTTGGGATGCTGATGATGAGTTACATGGCCCAGTTCGTGGGGGTCAGGCCCTCCCGGCCAAGCCCAGTTAAAGAGAGCGCGTACGAAGGCGGCATGCCGCCGCTCGACAAGCGGCCCGCACGCTTCAACTTCCGTTATTACTACTATGCGCTGCTGTTCGTTGTCTTCGATGTCGAGACCGTGTTCCTGTTTCCATGGGCCGTTAAATACGGGGTCATGTCGAAGCAATTCGGGTTCGCCGCCCTCGGCGCAATGCTTGTCTTCCTCATCGTCGTGACCTTCGCCTACGCCTACGCCTGGCGCAAGCGCGCCCTCGAGTGGGTATACAACGAATGAACGGTCCATCACTGGTCGACCCTTACGGCACTCCCCCCGGGGCCGACCGGCGCGGGGCGCTCCACGCGATCACCCTCGACCTCGACCGTGCCGAAGGGGATGCAGTCAACCGAATGAAGGCGACTCACCTCGAGCCGTTTCCCGACCCGGTGCTGGAAATTCCTGACGAGTTGCGCCGCAGTGTGATCGTCAGTTCGGTCGACTACCTGTTGAACTGGGCTCGCAAATCCTCCCTGTTCCCGTTGCAGTCGGGCCTTGCCTGCTGCTCGTTCGAGATGATCAGCGCGGCCATGGCGCGCTGGGACCTGGCCCGCTTCGGCATGGAAGCGCTCCGGGCATCGCCACGACAGGCCGACCTCCTGATCGTGGCTGGTACGCTCACCTGGAAGATGGCCGTCCCGTTGCGCCGTTTGTACGACCAGATGGCCGAACCCCGGTGGGTGCTCTCGATGGGTGTTTGCGCCACGTCGGGCGGCCCTTATTACCAGAGCTACTCGGTAGTTCCCGGTGTAAACCACATCATGCCCGTCGACGTGTACGTCCCGGGGTGTCCGCCACGGCCCGACGCCCTGTTGTACGGCGTCATGCAACTCCACGACAAGATCCGCAAGTACAGCCTCCAGGGGCAGGCGGCAGGGCACGCATGACCACGCCGTGGAGTGGTACCGCACTTGCTGAAGCCATTGGGGCGTTCGCACCCGGCTCTATCGAGAACAGCAGGGGCGGGGATGTCTGGCTCAAGCCGGAAGCGATATTCAAGGTCTGCGAGGGTCTCAGGGACCGCCCCGAGTTCAAGTTCGACCTCCTCAACAGCATCACAGCGGTCGACTATATCGACCACTTCGAGGTCGTCTACCACCTGACATCACTCCCCATGAACGCCTCCGCGGTGGTGAAGACCCGGGTCGGCCTTGGCCGCACGGAGGCCTCGGTCGCCAGCGTCGTGGCGATCTGGCGCGGCGCCGATTACCAGGAACGCGAAGTGTGGGACCTGATGGGCATCCGCTTCGAGGGCCACTCCAACCACAAGCGGATCATGCTGTGGGAAGGCTTCCCCGGACACCCCCTCCGGAAGGACTATGTCACCTACGACCAGTCGATCGCATCTCCGACCCCCGAAGCTCCAAAGGCTCCAGCGCCTGAAGCCCTGGTGTCCGACAACCCGGGAGCGGGCGATTAATGGCGATCAATACGCGGCCGGTCACCGTTAACCTCGGGCCCCAGCACCCATCGACACACGGTGTTTTCCGGATGCGCGTGATGTTCGACGGTGAAGAGGTAGTCGATGTCGAGCCGATTTTCGGCTACCTGCACCGCGGCTCGGAAAAACTCGCCGAAGAGCGCACCTACACCCAGATCGTCACGCTGACCGACCGCATGGACTACGTTTCGTCCATGCTCAACAACCAGGCCTACATCCTCGCTGTCGAGAAGCTGGCCGGGATAGAACCGTCCCCGCGCGGTGTCTGGCTGCGGATGATCGCAGCCGAACTGCAACGAGTCACCAGCCACCTCGTGGCAACCGGGTTCCTCCTGCAGGACCTGGGCGCACTCGGTACCCCACTCATCTACGCCATGCGCGAACGCGAGAAAATTCTCGACCTGTTCGAGATGCTCTGCGGCGCACGGATCACGAACTCATACCTGAGGCCGGGCGGTGTGTTCATGGACGCACCGGAAGAGTTCTGGCCCGCCCTCGACCGTGAACTTATCGACATCGTGAATTCCATCGATGAACTCGAGGCGTACCTGAGCGGGAACGAGATCGTCTTTTCCCGCACCAAGGACGTTGCGGTGCTCCCGCCGGAGTTGCTGATCAACTCGTCGATAACCGGGCCGATGCTGCGTGCCAGCGGTGTCGACTGGGACCTGCGGCACCGCAACCCGTACGACTACTACGACCGGATCGAGTTCAAGCGGATACTGCACTCTGGGTGCGACAACTACGCTCGTTACTGGGTGAGGATCCAGGAAGCCCGCGAGAGCGTGGAGATCATCCGCCAGTGCATCAAGCAGATCGAACCGGGACCGGTGCGCCCTTCGTTTGACGATGTGCCACGCCTCCTGCGGCCACCCGAGGGCGACGCCTACGCCGCAATCGAAAGCTCGAAGGGCGAACTGGGGTTCTATCTCGTGAGCGACGGTGGCATTTCTCCGTACCGCATGCAC
>JASLNQ010000212.1 GCA_030745955.1 Dehalococcoidia bacterium
GAGGCATCGAACCGCATCCTGGCGTCGTTCGCGAAGTAGGCACCGACCGTCATGGGAAGTACGATATTTTTTGTCATTCTGGACTCGATTCAGAATCGTTCACGATCGATCTGGCCGGACAATGTGGGCATGGCAGGGATTTGCTGATTCGTGGCCATTCTTCGCGTTGGGCACTGATACTGAATCAAGTTCAGCTTGACAATATTGGCCACTTGTTCAGCATGGGCATAAACGCCAATTAAGTGTGCTTTTGGCGGCTCGTTTTCAGATTGACGCAAACGTAAGCTGAGCGTTCGATTATTGAAAATCTTTTCAACTCCAGCCCGTGAGTCCTCCTGTCCCGCTGCTCGAACAAGCGACGAGATACGCCTAGGATGCGGGCCAATGAAAAGAGGCGCGACGGGCGTCGCATTTGGTAGTGAGTGTGCGCTGTGGTTCCTCACTCTCGGCAAGAAGAGGTCGACCTTGCCGCCACTGCGGTTTTCGGCCTAATTGCCCATCGCGGCAATCAGTTCGTGACATGTTTCGATGGATTGTTCGGGGTCATCGCCCTGGCACAGCAGGACCATGTTGCCGTAGATGATGAAGTCTGCGTAGTTCGGGCCTCGCTGACCACTCCACGCAGCAAGATCGGCGGTTCCGCCACTTCGCATCCGCTGGCGGTCTTTGTAGCCCTCCGTCCACGGCGTCGTCTCTTCCTCGATATCGGCGTCTTCGCCCGAAACTGCGTCGGCGAGCGCGGTGCCGAGAGCCATGGCATCGGCGTGACTCGAATAGAACCTGGCCTCAATATCCATCGGACCGGAATCAGTGCGAATAAAGCCGTACCAGGCGTCAACCCCGCCGGGCAGGTCCGACACGTCGTACTGTTTTGAGGTTTTCATCCCGGCAGTTTCAAGGTTGGCCACGGTGAAAATCTGTGCGTGGTCGATGATGCGTTCGAGAGGTTCATCCTCCTCGCCGCTTCCGCAGGCGGTCAAGGGAATTGCGACCGCGAGCGTGAATGCGGCGATCCAGCCGTACCGGAGTGTGTTCTTCAGGTTGCTCGTGTTCAACATTCCAGGCCCTGGTTGTGCTCAGTCCGGGAGTCGCAGTCCGCCGGCCGCATCATACCGGCTATTCGCGTCCGCTCGGTGACCCCAGGAGCACTGGGGTGCCACCCTGCCCGGAAGCAAGGTTTATGTGCCCATGCCATGTTCGCGAAGAAAAACCGACTCCCCCGTCGTTCCCGCTGTTGATTAATCCGGGTAGGCCGAGAACTTCAGCTCCTGTTGCGTCTTCACGTCGATCATGACGCTCTTGCCCTCATCGAAATTGACCTGGCGCGCTCGCGTGAGGGCCGGTGCGATCTCGTTCGGGTCGGTGACTTTTATGCCAATGCCACCGAGTGCTTCGGCCACCCCGGCGTAGTCACCGGTCATATTTCCGGCCCCGAATTCGCCCATAGCAGTCGGCAGCGCCCGGTTGTAGCCACCCATCGTGCCGTTGTTCAGCAGGATCGTGGTGATCGGCGCGCCGTTCCGGTTTGAGGTCTCGAGGTCGAGTCCCGACATCCCGAACGCGGCGTCACCCATGAAGTTCACGCAGAACTTGGTCGGGTCGGCGATCTTCGCACCGATCATCAACGGAATCCCGTAGCCGAGGTGCGTGCTCTTGCCCCAGCCGATGTAACTGTGTGGGACGGTGGCCGTGTAGAACGGCATCACCTGGTCACGCGGGTTTCCGGCGTCGTGGGTGAAGATAGTCGTTTCGTGGTCGACCGTATTATTAATCTCGTTTACGAGCCGGTAGGGGTTGATAGGGACCGCGTCGGAATTGAGCAGTGCGGCCCATTCATCGAGCCACTCTTTCTTGACCTGCGCCACCGCTTCCCGGATGGAGGAATCGGACCTCCGCCCCTCTTCGCCGATCTGGGCTTTCACTTCGTCGACCATTATGCAGAGCGTCTTCTGTGCATCGCCCAGCAGGCCAATATCGGTCGGGTACTCCTTGTCGATATCGGAGTGGTTCACGGTCGAATGGATGAGAGTCTTGCCCGCGGGGATGTTGATTCCGTAGTTGGTTTTGGTGAGGCTCGCACCGATGGCGAACAGGACGTCGCTGGTCTTGAGCCACTCCCAGACAGCCTTCGGGGCCGTGCGGTTGGCGGCGCCCAGTGAAAGTGGGTGGCGTTCGTCGATGGCCGATTTACCGGGCATGGTGGTAAGAACGGGGACCTGGAGGAGTTCGGCCAGCTCGGTGAGCTTTGCGGAGGCGCCTGAGTAAAGCACGCCCTGCCCTGCCCATATGACGGGCCGTTTTGCTGCGAGTAGTCGCTTTACAGCGTCACGCAATTCGGCCTTGGAAGGCGCTGCGACGTGTTTCTCGGGCGACCGGAAATCGTCGAGGTTCGATACTTCATCACCCATCACGTCGCGCTGCATCTCGAGCATGACGGGTCCGGGCCGACCGTTCTTGAGCGAAGAGAGCGCCTGGCGCATGAGGGAGGGGATTCGTTCGGCGTTGTTGACCGACCCGGCCCACTTCATGATCCCCCGGTAGTTGGCGGGTCCAGAAAAGTTCGGGGCGACATCGGTCACGTTGGTGCCGGGTCCGTCTGGCAGGAAAATAATCGGGACGCCATCGGCCCATGCCTGGGCGAACCCACCGAAGGCGTTTTCAGCGCCAGGACCGCCCTGGCAGGCAAAAACGCCGTACTTCCCTTTTTCGGCCATCAGGCGAGAGAACCCGTCGGCGGCCATGATCCCGCCGCGTTCCTGCCGGAACACGTAGGGGCGAATGTCTTCTTTTGCGACAGCTTCGATAATCGGGTTCGACGGAAAGCACGCCAGCCACTCAAAACCTTCTTGTTTCAAGATTTTCGCGATCGCCTCGTAACCGTTCATCTGCAAAATCTCCGTTGGTCCTGGGTTCCAGGGATTGAATCGAATGCGGCGCGTTACCCAGTGGCACCGAAAAACAGTACATGGGAAAAACCCGGTCCGTCTAGCCCTGCACCGGAGTGGATGCAATTTGGTTCGGTAATCGAACACCGATCAGGGAAACACACCGAATCCCGCATCAAAACTTCTAGGAGTTGGGGGTCCGGTCACCAGTAGAGTCACGGCATCTGCCTCATCACCGATGGCAGTTGCGCACCGAATTGTGAACGACGATCGGCCACATTTGCCGTCAGAGCCCGCCTGAAACGCCGGGGAGATCGATCGAAATGCCTGACTACAACTCAATTCTGCCAGAGGGATACACCGGCCCTGCGAACATCAAGGTCGTGGGTGTTGGGGGTGGCGGCCAGAATGCCGTCAACCGTATGTATCGAGAACGTGTGCCCGAGGTCGAGTACATCTCGGTAAACACCGATTCACAGGCCCTCGATACTTCGGCGGTCCCGGTCCGGCTCCGCGTCGGCGATCAGACCGCACGCGGTCTTGGTGTTGGTGGCGATCCTGCTAAGGGTCGGCAGTGTCACGAAGAGAACCGTGACGAAATCAAGGAAGTCCTCAAGGGCGCAGATCTCGTGTTCGTCGCTGCCGGAATGGGTGGCGGTACCGGCACCGGTGGCGCACCTGTCGTTGCCGAAGTTGCACAGGAACTCGGCGCACTCACGGTTGGCGTGGTAACCAGGCCTTTTGCCTTTGAGGGCGCAGTCCGGAAGAAGAAGGCCCTCGAGGGCATCGAGATGTTGCGGGACAAGGTCGACACCCTGATCGTGATACCGAACGACCGGCTTCTCGCGATTGCCGATGAGCAGCTGACGATGGACCGGGCATTCAAGATGGCCGACGACGTGCTCAGCCAGGGCATCCGTTCGATTGCTGAGCTTATCCTCGTACCCGGCGAGATCAACCTTGACTTTGCCGATGTTCGAGCGGTGATGGACAACGCCGGCCCGGCGTGGATGGCGATCGGCAAGGGCACGGGTGAGAACCGTGCGATAGTTGCTGCCGAGCAGGCCATCAATTCACCTCTGCTGGAGGTCGAAATCGCAGGCGCGAAGGGTGTTATCTTCAACATCACGGGCGGCACCGACCTGACCCTCGACGAGGTTCAGCGTGCCTCCGAAGTGATCGCTTCGACGGTTCACCCCGACGCCAACATCATCTTCGGTACGGTTACCGATCCCAAGATGGAGAACGAGGTCAAGCTCACGATCATTGCTACCGGCTTCCCGGTCGCAGGTGATATCGAGGAAGAGGCCGAGTCGGTTGCTCGGCAGGCGCTCGAAGACCCCGCATCGATGGCGATTCCACCGTTCCTGCGGCACCACCCGGCGGCAAAGATGCGTTACCGCCGCGGCGGGATGTACCGCGAAACCGCTCCGGAGCGTGAAGAAGAGGTCGCGGTGTTAGCCGACGACTAGGCGAACTGGCTTCGGCCACTCCTACAATAAGTTACGCAACAATCCGCCTCTCGATTGGGAGGCGGATTGTTTTTTCATGGTGATTTGATCCCGAAGCGTATGCCGGTTGATTTTGCCCTTCACTAGCCTTCAACTGCTCCATAAAATTGATCGTACAAGCAGTGGGGCATTGCGAAGATCTCGATCCTCACAT
>JASLNQ010000213.1 GCA_030745955.1 Dehalococcoidia bacterium
CGTGCCGGTCGTCCGTTGTCGATCACCGCCTGCCGGGTGCGGATGAACGGATCACGCCCGATAGGCGCATCGACCACCCCGGCTGAAGACTCTGGCTGCCCGTGGACCAGCGCCGTGTAGATTCGGGTGATCTCGCGATTCCGAATCATTTCGCTTAATTGTGAAAACCCATCAGCACTCAGGGCGATAACAAGCAGCCCGCTCGTGTCGCGGTCGAGCCGGTGCACGATCCCCGGCCTGTCCGACTCGCCGACGTCGGCTATATGCGGCCACCGTGCCACCGCCGCATTTGCCAGGGTGTCGGAAGCATGGCCCGGCCCGGGATGGACCGCAATTCCAACGGGCTTGTCGATCACGGCGAAGAGGTCGTCCTCGTAAACGACGTTCATGCTCATTGCGCTCGGCACGATTTCGTCGTGATCACCGGCAGTCCCAGATACTTCCGGCGCGTGCCCCGCTGCCGGAGCCACCCGAACGACCTGTCCTGCAACGACTTTCGCCGATGATCGCAAAACCACGCGCCCGTCGATCTGCACGTTTCCAGCCCTGATCAGCCGCTGGATCTCCGACCGTGACTCCGCCGCTTCCCACCGGTTGGCAATGAACACGTCAAGTCGCCGTCCCGCATACTCGGCCGAAACTGTGAAATCCATAAGTGACTACCGCCCCGGGGGACTGCGATCAGTCCTACTCGACCTGCTCGATGGTCGAGTCTGGCCCCACAGCTTCCTGCCCGGGTTCAACGTCCGGTGAGCCAGCCGAATCAGCCTTTTCCCTGGCTGCCACGTCGAGAAACCAGAAGTAGAAGATCATCAGGCCGATTCCAATCACAATCGAAGAGTCGGCGATGTTGAACACCGGCCATGGGCCGACATCGATGAAGTCGGTCACATGGCCCAGTCGGAACCGGTCGACAAGGTTCCCGATCGCACCACCCAGCTGCATCCCAAACGCGATCCGAAGCACCCACGGTGGATCGTCGATCGACTTGTAGATCCACGCCAGGACAGCCACGGCCGCGAGCGAAACCCAGGTCAGGATGTCTCCCTGCCCCTGGAACAACGAGAAAGCCGTGCCCGTGTTCCACGCGTGCGTGAACCTGAAAAACCCATCAGCAGGCCACGACTCGCCGCGCACCAGGTTTTCGATCACCAGCCACTTCGTCAACTGGTCGCTCGAAACAGCAAGCACCATCATGACCCAGGGGACCGGATCGGTGAATTTAGCTCGGGTGCTCATAATGGAATCGTTCGTTTCGGGCATCGTCAGGGTAACTGCGAAAGCATTTGCTGCAAGACCCGCTGATCTTATTGGAGCCCCCGGCCCTGGACCAAAGACTCCCCGTCGAGTATACGTTCGGACCGTATCCGCGGAGTCATCCGCAGGTAGAATCGGCGGTCGATAATACGACCGCTCAGGACCGGCAACTCAGCGTCACCCGAGCCTGAACCACCGCCAATCCCGGTAAAAACTGGAGAACCAACGGCATGATCCGAGTCGATCTGCGGAGCGATACAGTCACCCACCCCAGTCCCGAAATGCGGCAGGCGATGTACGACGCCGAACTCGGTGACGACGTTTACGGCGACGACCCGACGGTAAATAAACTCCAGGAGACCGCAGCTGAGATGCTCGGCAAGGAAGCAGGCCTGTTCGTTACATCCGGTACGCAGGGAAACCTTGTTTCGGTGCTTTCGCACACCGGGCGTGGCGACGAAGTGCTGGTTGGCGACCAGTGTCACATCATGAACAACGAAGCCGGTGGCACCATGGTGCTCGGTGGCGTCGTGCTCTGGCCGATAGCGACCGACGAATTCGGCTTTCTTGAGCCCGGCCTGATCAGCGCCGCAGTAAAGCCCCGCGACTACCACAAGCCGCCAACCCGGCTGCTTACGATCGAAAACACGCACAACGCCTCGAGCGGTCGCGCCCTGGGCCCTTCCCAGATGAAGGCGATGGCCGACGCAGCTCACGACAAGGGCCTCAGTGTCCACCTCGATGGCGCCCGGGTCTTCAACGCCGCGGTCGCGCTGGGCGTTCCCGCATCAGAGCTGACACATAACGTCGACAGCGCCACGTTCTGCCTTTCCAAGGGCCTTTCCTGCCCGATCGGCTCGGTAGTCGTCGGCTCAAAGGATTTCATCGCAGAGGCCGACCGCTGGCGGAAGATGCTCGGCGCCGGCATGCGCCAGGTGGGCGTGGTAGCCGCTGCCGGACTGGTTGCCCTCGACACCATGATCGACCGCATGCAGGAAGACCACGACGACGCCCGCCACATGGCTTCCCGGATGGCTGAAATGAAAGGCATTTCGGTCGATCCTGAACATATCCAGACCAACATCATCAGGTTTGATATCCCGGCCCATAAAGGCAACGAGATCGCGGCACGAATGTTCGAAGAAGGCGTCTTTATCAACGGCGGCGACTCCGACCTCCGTGTCGTAACCCACTACGGAGTTACCCGCGAGGACTACGACTTCGCCCTGGCCGCATTCGATCGCGTAATGAAGGAGATCGCCTGAGAGCGACCGGCAGGTGGCTCTACAGACTGCGCGATGGCCTACGCCCTTGAAATAGAAGGTCTTACCAAGTGCTTTGGCGAAAAAACGGTCGTCGATGGCATTTCATTTACCGTTGACGAAGGCGATGTTTTTGGCTTCCTGGGACTCAACGGCTCGGGCAAGACAACTACGCTCCGTGTGGCCCTCGATATTCTCAAACCCGACGCCGGGAAGATAAGGCTCCTCAACGGCCTGACTGCCGAAAAAGCGATGCCGCGCGTCGGCTACCTGCCTGAAGAACGCGGACTGCTCCGGAAAGAAAAGGTCTCAAGCATCATCCGCTACCTCGGACGATTGCGCGGGCTCTCCAAGTCGGAGGCTCTCGACCGCGGCCTCGAACTCCTCCACAGGGTTGGCCTGTACGAACACCGCGATAAGAAGGTCGAAGGGCTATCACGCGGCATGACCCAGCTGGTGCAATTCATCGTGGCCCTGATCCACAAACCAGAACTGATCATCCTGGACGAACCGTTTGCAGGACTCGACCCGCTCAACGTCCAGCTCATGAAAGAGATGCTCGCAATCGAGCAGACCCGCGGGGCGACCGTGATCTTCAGCACCCACGTGCTCTCCGACGTCGAGGAAATGTGCGAGCGCGTGGCCCTGATCGCCGACAGCCGGGTGGTCCTCTTCGGCGACCTTGCTGATATCAAGCAATCGCGCGGCGCAAACGCCGTAATGGTCGAAGCCCCATCGCACCCGGAAGCATTGCCCGGTGCCCAGCGGTACGCCGGCCGTGGTGGGCGTGTCGAGTACCGGTTAAGCGACGACCTGACGCCCGAAATGATCCTTAACGCCTACTCATCGGCAGGGATCGTGCTTTCGCGCTTCGAACAGGTCCTCCCGTCGTTGAACGACATCTTCATCGAGGAGGTGAGCAGTGCTCGGCAGCGGAACTGACGCTGGCATCATCCTGGAAGAGGAGTTCCGGCGCCAGATCAGGCGCACGGGCTGGCGAATATTCACCTTCGGCGTGCCGGTCCTGCTGCTGATCGCAACGTTCGTCGTGCCGTTGATTGTCGATGCGGTCAAGGACAACGACAGGCCCGGTGGCGTGATCGGCTACGTCGATCATTCCGGGATTACAGATTCGATCGGGGAACTGACCAGAGTCCGTCGTTTTATCGACGTGAACGCGGGTACGAAATCACTCACAGATGGCAACATCAAGGCGTTGTTCGTCATCTCAGCCGACTACATCGCCAGCGGCAGGGTCGACTGGTACCGGACAGGTTCTGGCCTGGCGACCGAAGATAGCGCCGGTGATGAGTTCACGGGTGTCTTGAGGATCGCAGTAGCGGACGAATCGCTTTCCCCCGAACAGGTGAACAGGATAGTCGTACCGGCTGACTACAAACTATTCACAGTCGATGACGAAGGTCAACCTGAACCCGTCGGCTCGACGGCGGATGAGATTGCCCGCGTGATACTGCCATTCATTTTCGCAATGCTGCTGCTGATTTCGGTCTTCGTGGGTTCTGGATCGCTGTTGCAGAGCGTCACGGAAGAAAAAGAAAATCGGATGGTCGAAATGCTCGTCACATCCACCTCCCCAATGTCCATCATGCTTGGAAAAGTCCTGGGCCTGGGTCTGGCGGGTCTGCTGCAAATCGGCATCTGGCTGGCAGCAGCGTTTATCACCATCCCCAGGATCAGCGACCAGTTCGAAGGCCTGACATCACTCTCGCTGGATCTCGACCTTGTAGCGCTTATGATCGGTTTCTACTTTGCCGGATATTTCCTGGTCGCCGCCCTGATGGCATCGATCGGCGCTGCGTCCACTTCCGTTCGGGAAGCCAGCCAGATTTCTGCGCTCGTAACCCTCCCGGCGGCAGTCCCGGTGTGGTTCTCAGGACTGATCATCACGAACCCGGACGGTGGCCTACCCCGCGTCCTGACTTTCTTCCCGCTGACTTCACCCACCGCATCAATGATGAGGCAGGCGGGAGGAACGAATCAACCACACGAAATCTGGTT
>JASLNQ010000214.1 GCA_030745955.1 Dehalococcoidia bacterium
GGCCCGGTTAATATTCCGTTATCTCACACAACATCGACGTTGTCAGAGATGGTCGGAATAGGCAACTCGATCGCGGAACCGACAGAACAGGCAATAATCAGGAGTATTCGGCTGCCGCGTATATTCCTTGCATTGTTTGTCGGAGCTGCGTTAGGCATCTCAGGTGGAATCATGCAGGGGTTATTCCGCAACGCAATGGCTGATCCTGGGATCATCGGTGTATCAAGTGGAGGAGCTGTAGGCGCGGTTGCTGCGATCACTTCCGGATTCAGCAGTGTTTCGACGCTGTTTCTGCCGCTTTTCGCAGTTATCGGCTCGTCTCTTTCAATGGCGGTGGTTTTTGGGATCGCTTCTATTGGAGGGCGATTTTCGATGGGGACGCTTTTGCTCGTTGGTATAGCGGTAAGTTCATTTCTGGCAGCCATTACAAGTGCAATGATTATTCTCACCGATAATCTGAACGTTCAACGTCAGATTATTTTCTGGATTACCGGTGGTTTCGATACTGCCCGTTGGGAGTCAGTTCAGATCGCAGCCCCGGTAATAATCGTAGGCTCACTGGTAACCGTGTTTGTGGCCAGAGATCTGAACGTTTTGCTGGTAAGTGAAGACGAAGCGCGCGCTCTTGGCGTTCGAGTAGGAGTTGCTCGCAGCGCGCTGCTGATTTCAGCTTCCCTGATTACCGGCACAGCAGTTGCGTTTTCAGGGATTATCGCGTTCGTAGGTCTCGTCGTTCCACACGTAATTCGACTCGTGGCTGGAGCTGACCACAGGGTACTTTTGCCTCTGAGTGCACTTGGCGGAGGATTGTTTCTGGTTATTGCGGACACAGCGGCCCGCGTGGTCCTGTCACCCGCCGAACTCAGGGTAGGAATCCTTACTGCGATGATAGGAGCACCGTTTTTCATTTATCTGCTTGTTCAAAATCGCTCGCGGGCGTCGATGCTCTGAAATGGAATGTTCATTGAAAGGGATGGAATGTTCATTGAAAGGGATGGGATGAAAATTGGATGGCAGCCCCGGATTGCGGGTTGGGTAAGTCGGGTGATCCTTGCCTGTATTGCGGCGTTAGCTTTTATCGCCTGTAGTGAGAACGGAGAGCAAGGCTCGCCTACTTCGGGTGTTGAACCAGTTAACCAAGTGTCAGAGCCCGAACCGACCGGAGCAGCTGGAACGACACCGCTCGCTCCGACACCAGCATCGATACCGTTGACCACTGCGTTAAAAGCGAGTACTCCTGTTTCAACCGCGGAACCGACGTCACAGCCACCGGACTTTTCTCGTTTTGCCGGTATCGACGGAATTTTGGATCCCACGAATTTTGGTTGGCCCCGTACGGTCGAAACATCTGAAGGTTTTGTCACACTTGATGCGCCTCCCGCAAAAGTTCACTCACTTTCCCTGGGCCATGCCGAGATACTTGCTGCATTGATGGATTTTGAGCGACTAGCCGCCGTTTACAGTTTCTTTGCTGATGAGGAACAATCGAATATTGCAATCCTGTCGGCCGGTCACAGCATGATTGGATTTGATCCCGAGGAAGTCGTGGCTCTTGAACCCGACCTGATCATCGCCTCACGATTTACGAATGCCGATACTGTCGCTTTCATGAAAGACGCCGGGATCCCGGTCGTCAGGACAAACCTTGAAAACTCTGCACTTGGAAACGTTCCGAACATACTGCTGATCGGATACATGATTGGCGCCGAGGTGGAATCACTCCAACTGGTAAGCCAGATTGAATCCCGGATGCAGTTCATCTCAGATCTTTTGCCGGAAGGCGCTAAACCCCGCGTACTTTCCGCTTCGAAATTCACGTCCGCCTTTGCAGCGGGGTCGGGCACAACGGAAGGAGGGATCATCGAACAGGCCGGAGGCATCAATGCGGCGGGCGACTCTGGTATCGAAGGCCATCAGCAGGTGAGCATCGAGTCGGTTGCGGCAATCAATCCTGATGTGATCATCGTGCCCCAGCCTGTAGACGGTGCGGAAGATTACATCGAAGAGTTGATCACAAGTGCAGCCTTGGCTGAGGTGCCCGCGGTAAAAAACGGAAGGGTGTACTACGTGTTGCCGAAGCACCATACGACGCTTTCACATTGGAATGTCATCGGAATCGAACAGCTGGCGAGCCTGCTTTACCCGTCAGTGTTTTCTGAAGTCACATTTGAAACCTTTCAACATTTTGTTCGATAAACCCTTATGACCTCCTCCAAGACATCTGAATTTTCAGGAATCATCGATAAATCCTGCGACTTTCTCCAGGTTGAAAACCTGTCGACGGTACTTGACGGGCAAATGATCGTCGATTCGGTTTCACTGGAGGTGAAACGTGGCGAGATTCTTGGTGTTGTTGGCGCCAACGGAAGTGGTAAGACGACACTGCTTCGCACGATTGCAGGCCTGGTCAAAAACGAGTCTGGTACCGTGATAATTGACCCTCAGCGCCAGGGATTGTCGTCTCGCGATCGAGCGCGGATGCTGGCATATATGCCGCAACAGGCCGAGGGGCATCCGTTTGTCGCGCTTGATGCGGTGCTTATGGGACGTTATCCGTATCTGGGACGTTTCGAACTCGAAGGTGCCGAGGACCGTGAAATGGCACATGCAGCGATGAAGCGTACTGGTACTTCGGAATTTACCGATCGTCGCCTCGACACTCTTTCGGGAGGTGAGCGCCAGCGGGTAGTGCTGGCCCGCGTCCTGGCCCAGCAGGCTGACCTGTTGCTTATGGACGAGCCAACGGCATCCCTTGACCTTCACCATCAGATGCTGACGATGGATATCGTCAGAGAAGAAGTTGGCAGACGAAACGCCTGTGCAGTCGTGATCATGCACGACCTGTCGCTTGCTGCGAGGTTCTGCGACCGGATTCTGCTTTTGGACAACGGTCATAAGATTGCAGAGGGTACACCCTGGGAAGTGCTGACACCTGAAAACCTCCGCACGGCTTTCAGTATTGAAGGCCTTGTAGAACCCGACCCTGTTACCGGGAAACCACATGTACTGGTGCTTGGCAGCGCAAACTCGGGTCAACGGGAATTGATAGGTACCGGCAGAACCGTGCACCTTATATGCGGGGCGGGATCCGGACGTCAATTGATGTACCAGATGCGAGTAGCAGGTTACGTCGTAACCGTTGGGGTTCTCGGGACCGGCGATTCGGATCGTGAGGCTGCCGAGCGGCTTGGCGTCAGATATGTCGGTGCGCCACCGTTTTCCGCCATCAGTGATATCCAGCATACTGAACACATCGAATTGATTCGGGCTGCCGATCATGTCGTGTTGTGTCCGATGGCCGTGGGAATGAACAACATACTTAATATCGTTGCGGCAACTGGGGCCTCGAATCTGATCGTTGTCGAGCCTTCGGACAGGGAGATCGGAGACTACACGGACGGTAAGGCCCTCGAATTAAGGCGGGAACTGGTCGAACGCAACGGACAGGTTTCTGAGACTTCCGTGTTGTTCGAACTGGCTAGACGGTCGGGAGGGTAACCTGCGATCTGTTTGCCGCGGTCAGATGCGCGGTATTGTTCAGCCCCGTCAGCTGGTTGAATCCGTCCCGGATCTGAACAGTCGTCAGCGAGCAATTGTCAATGTGGAATATATCCATGGCCTGGTCGGGCAGTCCCAATAAGGCAACCAGCAAACCCGTCATCGACCCACCGTGGCTTATCAGAACGACATCCCCGCCTTCATTTTGGATTCCGGATTCCTTAATCCACGTTCGTCCACGGACAGGCAGGTTTGATCGTTTTTCACCACCTGGCGGATCGCGCCATACTGTTCGGTGCTGGTTTTGGACCGGGTATTGCGCGTCGATCTCGGACTGGAGCATACCTTCCCATTCACCGAAGTCGATCTCGAGCAGATGATCAGAAGTAAACACCGGCTCACCAAGCAGTGCTGCCGTGTGGGTACATCGCTGGAGCGGTGATGACCATACTTTTTGAACCCGATAACGCGATTTAACGTGTTCAACGGCCAGCTTTGCCTGTGCCTTCCCCTTTTCGTTCAGAGGCTGGTCGTTTCGTCCCTGTTTGCGGTTTTCAACATTCCATCCGGTTTGACCGTGCCGTATCATGATCGGTCGGGTCATCGTGCCTCTACATTCCGTTAACACGATCAGCATACGATTTAAGGCGAACACGCGCTGCAATTTTTTGCTAAGGAATTCGATTGATTAGGGAGCCATTGATGGAATCCGGGCCGATCATCTTTGCTACCGAGGTTGTTAAAACCTATCGCTCACGTGACGTGGTGGTCGAGGCCCTCAACAACGTTTCGTTTGAAGTCCAGGCGGGCGAGATGGTTGCAGTGATGGGTCCCAGTGGTTCCGGGAAGACAACACTCCTGAATTGCATGTCTGGTCTGGATCTGATCGATTCAGGTGATGTGAGCATTGCAGGCCGCTTGCTTCGAACTATGTCCGACGATGCACTCAGCGAATATCGTGCCAGGTCTATGGGCTTTGTGTTTCAGGCCTATAACCTACTGCCTGTGCTCACAGCCCAGGAAAACGTTGAACTCCCTT
>JASLNQ010000215.1 GCA_030745955.1 Dehalococcoidia bacterium
TGCGGGCTGGGTTGAGGCTACAGCAGTGGCGAACCCGGTACCGGGTGACGGAATTGGTAGATAGCGTTCTGCGCGCTCCCGCACACGAACACGGTCCTCATATCTTCCCCCCCGAAGGCCAGGTTGGCGGGAGCCCAGTCGGGTACGTGGAACAGGTCGAGCAATTCGCCGGTTGCGCTGATGTAGGCGATCGCCCGGATGACGGGCAGGCTCTGCAGGATGTTGCCTTCGACATCGACTGCCAATCCATCGGGATTGCCAGGCTCGCGGAACCTGCGGATCAGCAGTTGATCGACCACGCGTCCTTCCCCGTCAATCGAGAAAGACACGAGACGCTGTGCGCGGCTCTCTGATACGTAAACACTCTTGCGGTCAGCCGAGACAGCTATTCCGTTTGGATAGGCCAGTTCGTTTGCGAAGGCGCTGACTTTGCCGTCAGGCGTCACCCGGTAGATCGGACTGATCGCAGGATCGGGCAGGGGGACCCTCAGCGGATCGGTGAACAGCAGGTCACCATTTGGCAGGAAGCAGAGGTCGTTCGGACCGCCAAGGGCAGTCCCTTCGTACTCGTCCACAAACGTTTCCATGTCGCCGCTTTTACCAACACGCAAGATGGCTTTGTGTTCTGCATCAGCCACAAACATTTCGCCTGCGGCATCGAACACAAGGCCGTTCGGGCGGCCATCGGTGTGGGCAACCCGCGTGACTTCGCCGGTGTTTGAAACCCTGATGATCGTGGCATCTTCACTGCTTACGAGGTGCAACTCGCCGTCCGAGCTGATAGCCGGTCCTTCAGGACCGCGAATACCCGAGGCGAGCACCCGGAAGTCGGGTGGGATATGTGTCAGGTCAGTTGTCATCGTGGTGACAGGAAGACTAGACCTCGCCCCGCAGGTGTTCAACCTGCTGTGGGTGCGCCGGGTGTCGGTGACCTGGCGAAACTGGATTGCCGACGACATTCGGCGACTGTAGAATGACTTGTAGCAAACCGACTGGTCGGTCGGTCTGCGAGTCACATTTCACAGTTACGGTTCATCTTGTCCAGGTCTTCCACCAAGCAGCGGGAGCAGACCCGCGAACGCATCCTTGAAGCGGCTGAAACCGTTTTCGCCGACAGCGGTTACCACGATGCACTAGTTGATGAAATCGGTAGGCGCACGTCGATGTCGAAGGGCGGGTTGTATTTTCATTTTCCCAGCAAGGAGGACCTTTTCTTTGCCGTGATGGACCGCCTCGCAGGCAAGCTGGTAAAGCGCGCCGAGAAGGCCGCTGCGGACGCCGACTCACCGATCGAAGCTGCCGAAGCCGCACTCGATGCCGTGGTCTCGGCGCTATCGAGGCAGAAACGGCTCGCACGCCTGCTGGTTACCCAGGGTTACAGCATGGGCAATGCCTTTGAAGCGAAGCGCTCCGAGATATTCGACCGATTTGCCCGGATCATAAGACAGCGGCTTGACGATGCCTGGGACGCTGGCCAGATCGGTGAGGTGGATACCGGGCTTGCGTCACGTATCTGGTTGGGTGCCGTGAACGAAATCGTCGTGCACTGGCTGTTTTCGGGCGGTCCATCACCGTCCGAGGCGGCACCCGAGCTCAAGAAACTGCTCCTGGCCTCGGTCCGCGAGACCGGGTCCTTTTCTGCGGCGGCGAAACTTTGACTAACAGCGTTCTACGAACTGGCAGTGAGGGCTGGCGGCGACTCGCCGTCTTTCTCGAGGCGATCAAGTTCGAGCACTCGGTTTTTGCGCTTCCGTTCGCGGTCCTTGCCGCGTTCATATCTGCCAGCGGGTGGCCGAGCATGGCAGGACTGGCATGGGTGCTCGTAGCGATGGTCGGGATGCGCACGTTTGGGATGGCGGCCAATCGCCTCATCGATGCAGAGATTGACGCACGCAACCCCCGCACCGCGACACGGGCCATCCCCACCGGCGCGATAAGCCGCAGGGCAATGACCGGCTACATGCTGGTGGCGGGCCTGGTCTTCGTTGTTGCTACCTCGCAACTCGATTCCGTAACGTGGCCGCTTGCTCCCATCCCGCTCGCCGTGATGATCGGTTATCCGTACCTCAAGCGGATCACATGGCTGGCCCACTTCGGAATGGGTGCCGTGTATCTCATCGTGCCGCCCGCCGTTTCACTGGCGCTTACAGGCGAAATGCCGTTCGGGTTCGTTCTGATCGGGCTGGGATCGATGGTGTGGGTGGCGGGATTCGATGTCCTCTACGCTACGGCTGATTACGAGATCGACCGGGAGCAGGGCCTCCATTCGATCCCCGCCAGGTTCGGCATCCCGGTGGCGTTATGGGTTTCCCGGGGGCTGTATGCGGTCGCTGCAGTGTTGCTGGCGATTGCTGGCCTGGTTCTTGGTGCGGGTGGCATGTATTTTGCCGGGATTGCCGCAGCAGCCGGCCTGCTCGCCTATGAGCAGTCGCTTGTTTCGTCGGATGACCTTTCGAAATTGAACATGGCGTTTTTCATGATGAACGGCGTGATTGCACTGGTTTTCGGTGTGTTCGTCGTCATTGGCGAGGTAATTTGATGGGTGTCTACGTACTCGGTATCGCCGGTGCCAGCGGTGTCCTATATGCGCGGCGAGTTCTCGAACAGATGCTGTTGGCCGGTCACGACGTTAAAGCGGTGATTACCGACGCCGGCCGCAAGGTGCTCAATGTCGAAGAGGGACTTGTCCTGACCGGGAACACCGATGCCGATACGCCGGTTTTGCTGGAATGGGCGAGGGTCGAGAATGCGCCCGGGAGTTTTGAGCTCTACCACCACAAGGATGTTGCAGCACCGATCGCTTCCGGGTCGTTCGCAATCGACGGCATGGCGGTGGTACCGTGCTCGGGTGGCACGCTGGGGCGGATCGCTCTCGGCATATCGAACGGCCTTCTTGAACGGGCGGCCGATGTTTGCCTGAAAGAACGGCGTCGTCTCGTCCTGGTAACGCGGGAAATGCCGCTGGGTCTCATCCACCTGCGAAACATGACCGCAGTAACCGAAGCCGGCGCAACTGTGTTGCCTGCTTCACCCGGCTTCTACCACAACCCGGAGAGCATCGATGACCTGGTCGACATGGTGGCAGGTCGCATCCTGGCTTCGCTCGGAATCGAATCGCCGGTCATGAAGCCGTGGCTCGGCCCGGAG
Organism: Dehalococcoidia bacterium; assembly: GCA_030745955.1. The sequence goes on from JASLNQ010000215.1 coordinate 3,148, forward strand.
CCGCCGACATACTCCGACGAGGGAATCCAGTAAGTGGCCTTCACCGACCTTCAATCGTTCCTCGAACTTCTCGAAAAAGAGGGCGAATTGCATCACGTGACCGAGGAAGTCGATGCCGAGCTAGAGGTCACGGAGATAGCAACCCGTGCCGTGAAGGAGGAGCTACCGGCGCTGCTATTCGAGAACGTCAAGGGCTCGGACTACCCGCTGGTCATCAACTCGATGGCCACGATGCGCCGGATTGAGCTTGCACTGGGCCGCCCGCCCGAGGCGCTTGGCGAGGAGATCGTGCGGTTCATGGAAGATGTGAACCCACCGAGCCTTGGTGCATTCTGGCGCAACCGAAAAACGGGGTGGCGGTTGTTGAAAATCAGGCCGAAGTCCACCCGGCGCGCACTCTCGCAACAGGTTGTCGAAGAGCCCCGGCTCGACCGGCTTCCAATCCTGAAATGCTGGCCCGAGGACGGAGGCCGCTTCTTCACCCTGCCACTGGTGATCAGTCGTGACCCAATGACCGGCGTCGCGAACATGGGCATGTACCGGATGCAGGTCTATGACCCACGCTCCACGGGCATGCACATGCAGATCCAGAAAGGTGGTGGATTTCACTACCAGGTCGCCGAGAAAATGGGCAAGCCGTTGGAGATGGCGGTTGCCGTGGGTGGTGATCCCGCACTGATCCTCGCTGCGATAATGCCGCTTCCAGAGGGTCTCGACGAGGTTGCGTTCTCGGGAATCGTACGGGGACAGCGCACACCTCTCACGAAGGCCAGAACGGTCGACCTGAAGGTGCCGGCGCACGCTGAGTTTGTTTTCGAGGGCGTGCTGAGGCCACGGGTTCGGCGACGTGAGGGGCCGTTTGGCGACCACTTCGGCCACTATTCAGCGGCTGGCGATCACCCGGTATTCGAGATATCCAGTGTCACCCGGCGCAGAAACGCCATCTACCCGGCGACGGTCGTTGGCCGGCCGCCACAGGAGGACCGCTACCTGGGTGATGCCGCCCAGCTCGCTTTGACTCCACTGATGCGTCTGCTGCGACGTGAGGTGCAGGGCATGTGGGCCTATTACCAGGCCGGGTTCCACAACTTGCTGGTCGTTTCGGTCGATCCGCGTTACGGACGGGAGCCGATCAAGACCGCGCTTGGTCTTTTTGGTGAAGGCCAGCTGTCGCTGACCAAGACGCTCGTGCTCGTGGGACCCGACGTGAACCCGCGTGACGCCAGCCAGGTGTTGCAGGCTATTCGAAGGAATTTTGACGCCGAGCACGACTTCCACCTCATCGCCCGGACTGCGGCCGACACGCTGGATTTCACCGGCGAGGCGATTCACAAGGGATCGAAGATGATCCTGGATGCTACTGGCGGCCCACCTGGAGAAGGCACGGC
>JASLNQ010000216.1 GCA_030745955.1 Dehalococcoidia bacterium
TGCACCGGACCCCACCTACTAACTCCCCGTGTAAAGAGAGTGGACCGCCCCGAACCACCACACCCAAACTGGCGTCTGGCAAGACCTTGCTATTCGCGGTCGCTTACCCGCATTTCAAAAGATCACAAGACACCGCGATGGCACGCGTTTCTCCCCATCGCATAGTTGAGTCCATCAAGTCCACTGGAGTGTGGACACAAGCGAAGAGTCATCACCAGGGCTCACTGGAGAAACGAAATGCTCAAGAAAATCACAACCGCAATAGCAGCGTCGGCTCTCGCAGCCCTCAGCCTGGTTTCAATCGCCAGTGCAACCGTGGGCGACAGTTTCGACATCACCGGTGTCGACCACGCCGACATGGCGACCGCAGCCGAATACACCAACTTCACTATCGCCAACGGCGACCCCAATGAAGAAGGCGTGAACGGCCAGGTAAAAGTACAGCCCGCAACCGCCGTCGGTGGTCCGTCTGCCCCGCTCAACATCGGTGCTGGCGACGACAACGACAAGCCCACCGTAGCGAGGGTGAATGCACGGCTCAACATCGGTGCCGGCGATAACAACGACAAGCCGAACCCAACCACCGCCGACTACACCGACTTCACCATCGCCAACGGCGACCCCAACGAAGAAGGCGTGACCGGCCAGGTCAAGGTCCAGTCTTCGCCAGTAGAAGATGAAGACCAGCCGGCCCCGGCCCCCGGCGACTACACCAGCTTCACCATCGCCAACGGCGATCCGAACGAAGAGGGCGAAGCGCCACAGGTCAAGGTTCAGCCTGCACTGGTTGAAAACGACGAGCCAGGGGACAACGACGCAGAGTCAACGCTCAACATCGGCGCTTCCGATCCCGCCGAGCAGTAAGCCATACCACTCGCACCAGGAATTGCCCGGGCACCAGGCAGAACGCCAGGTCTCCCCGGCAGGCCCGCCGGACCGACTCCATGTCGCCGGCGGGTTTTTCTTTTGGCGGTAAATCAATTTTCCACCGGCGGACTATCGTTGCGCAGCGCCTGTCGGTACTCTGGTTTCAGTTCATCCAACTACAGATCAACTCGACCCGGCCAGAACCTCCCCTCCGATGAAAATGTGGCAAGCCGCCCGCCCTGGACTCCTGCGAAATCCCCGGTTCGTCCGGCTCTGGGCCATCGGTTGGATGACCGGCACGATGATGTGGCTCGAGATGCTCGTTGTGGCGCTCCTGGCCCTCGAACTCACCAACTCCCCATTCCTCGTCTCGCTCACCTTCTTCCTCAGGTTCGCCCCCATGCTCTTCGGCTTCGGCTTCGGCGTCCTCGCTGAACGATTCAGCCGCAAACACCTGATGACCGCAGGACTCGCACTGCAGGTTGCCGTGTCCGGCGTCCTCGCGGTCATCGTCATCACCGGAAAACTCGAGTACTGGCACCTGGCGGTCGGGAGCCTGCTGATCGGGACCGTAACCGCGAGTGAGTTCCCGGTGCGCCGGGCAATGATCGGCGAGGTCGTGGACCGCGATGCCATCGGGCGCGCCATATCGCTCGAACAGACCACGAACTCCCTGTTCCGGATGCTGGGCCCGCTGATCGGCGGAATATTCCTCGCCACCATCGGCGCACAGGGCGGATTCCTCCTCGGAGTGACCCTTTATTCGGTCGGCCTGCTGATATCGCTCACCATGAAGTATCAGCGTCCTGAATCCCCCCAACACGTGGCGAGTCCCAAAACCCAGGTAAACGAAGGTATCCGGTACATCAGGCGCAGCCAGGTGATGATCGGAACACTGGCCGTGACCCTGGTGGTCAACGTCTTCGGGTTCTCATACGTTAGCCAGCAGCCGGTGGTGGCCCGGCAGGAGCTGATGGTCAGCGACGTACTGATCGGCCTGTTGCAGTCGGTCGAAGGGGCAGGTGCGCTCCTCGGGGCGGCGCTCATCGCTGTCTTTGCCCGGCCCCGCCACTACACCCGCATCTACATCTGGGGCTCGCTCCTCTTCCTCGTGGCAATAGTGCTGTTCTCACGGTCCGGCACCTACCCGGTTGCCCTCGTGGTCCTGTTTTTCTCCGGCATCGGAATGTCCGGGTTCGCCACCATGCAAGGGGCAATCATGATCTACGCCTCATCGCCCGAAATGCGTGGTCGAGTCCTGGGCGCAGTCGCCGTGTTCATCGGGGTCGGACTCTTCGGGCAGCTCGGGATAGGCTTGCTCGCCGACATTCTCGGTCCCGCAACCGCCATTCTGATCACCGGCTCACTGGGGATCGCCGGCATGCTGGTGGCCTTCGTCGTTTTTCCCAACATGCGCAAATCCACAGCCCTCGAGCGGGAGACCGCCGCAGGCCAGGAATCCGGCACGGCGGTCAATCGCACACCAGGTTGATTTCTGCGGTCTGCGAACTCGAAAGTGATGGTCCGTAAAAAGATGCCGACCCCTTACCAGATGCCGGCCCCCTGCCAGCGGGCATCTGTTAAATTTCGCCCCGGGCGGGAGTGCGTGAATGCAACTGGGACTGTTCGATAAATACCTGACACTGTGGGTGGCGCTGTGCATCGTCGCGGGAATCGCGCTCGGCGAACTGTGGCCGGCATTCCCCGACATGCTGAGCCGCTTCACCTACAGCCAGGTCTCGATACCCGTCGCCCTGCTTGTCTGGTTCATGATTTACCCGATGATGGCGCGTATCGAATTTTCGAGCGTGATGGACGTGCGAAGGCGACCGCGCGGGCTCGCACTCACCCTCGTCATCAACTGGTTGGTCAAGCCGTTCACGATGTTCGCCATCGCCTGGTTTTTCCTGAAGGTCGTGTTCGAGCCGTGGATCTCCGGCGACTTTGGCTCTGAATACATCGCCGGGGCGATCCTGCTCGGTGCCGCACCATGCACCGCAATGGTGTTCGTCTGGAGCTACCTGACCCGCGGCGACGCCGCGTACACGCTGGTGCAAGTAACCGTGAACGACCTGGTCCTCCTCTTCGCATACGCACCGATCGTGATCCTGCTGCTCGGTATTGGCGACATCACCGTCCCCTACGACACGGTGGTCCTCTCTGTCGTGCTCTACGTCGTAATTCCGCTCGTCGCGGGTTACGCATCACGCGCCTGGCTGCTGCGGGCGAAAGGTGAGGAGTGGTTCGACAAAAGCTTCCTGCCGCGCCTTGGCCCTGTGGCCATCGCCGGACTGCTCCTGACGCTCGTTCTGCTGTTTTCTTTCCAGGGCGAGACCATCCTCGAAAACCCGGGCCATATCGGCCTCATCGCGGTGCCCCTGGTCCTGCAAACGTTCGTCGTGTTCGCAATCGCTTACGCCATCGCCAAGCTGTGGGGCCTCAGCCACGACATCGCCGCCCCGGCCGCCCTGATAGGCGCTTCGAACTTCTTCGAACTGGCTGTTGCCGCCGCCGTTTCGCTCTTCGGCCTTAACTCCGGGGCCGCCCTTGCCACAGTCGTGGGCGTACTGGTAGAAGTGCCGGTCATGCTGCTTCTGGTACGCGTCGTGAACGCAACTTCGCAGTCATTCGCCCACAACCACGACGGCACATGCTGCCCTGCCGGCGCCGCACTCACCCGGGCCATGGAACCGGCTGACTGAGCGGAATTCCGTGAGCACGCTGTCGAGTAAACCGGTGTCGATCACGGTCAAGTCACCACCCCAAATGCCACCCTGCGGCTCTCGAAGGACGGCACGTACGCAGTCACAACCTCCCAAGCCGTTATCTCGACCGAAGCGGAGAGACCCAGGGCATGGGGTGCTCCGGCCAACCCTCTAAAAACCCACGACCAACCCACGCCGTTCGCCATGAATCGCGAAGAGGGGCCGGTCGCAGTGACCGGCCCCTCTCCCTTTATTCGTTCAGTACGAAGGGCTACCTGCCCCTGCCGCCACCTGAACTGGAAGCAGAGCCAGAGTCGGAACCCCGGCTGCTGCTGCCAGAATGCGTGTCGCACTCAGGGTTGTCCTTGTCGTGCAGGTTCACTGCCTCGGCAAGGTCCTTGGCCCTCTCAAGGTCGGCCTTCGTCGGGTTCTCAAGGCTCAGCAGCATCTCGACTTCAGCGATCAAATCACCGAAAGTCATCTCGCCACCGGCCTTCTTGCCGTTGGTGTCGATCAACTCGCCCCACTGGATCGAACCCTTTGCAAAGTTCAACCAGGCTGCAAGCGTCTGAGACAGCGCCTTCTCTTCGAACTTGCTCAGGTCGGTAATCGACTCGGGATCTGGAGCACTGTCTTTATCGTGCCCCTTCTTCTTGCCTTTACCTCTGCTCCTGTTGTTGGAGTTCGAGTTGGAGTTACTGTTGGCCGACTTCGAATCATTGCCGTTACCACCACGGTTGTTCGACTTCGGTGGGTCGAAGACGTTGCGAGCCGCGGCTAGAACGTCTGCGGGAGTGCCTGCTGGCCAGTTGAACACACTGCTTCCGAAGTCGACGATCGACAGCAGGACCAGCAGTTCTTCTTCAGTGAAGTCGCCATTGCCCTTCTCGATCGTCTTCTCTTTAAGCTGCTTCTTCCAGTAGCCCTGCGACTTCGTGCAGTCACAGTCGC
>JASLNQ010000217.1 GCA_030745955.1 Dehalococcoidia bacterium
AGGACGATGTGCCGGAGCGTATCAGGACCATCAACGAGGAGATCAGCCGGTTCGATCCCGAGCTTGCCAGTCGACCGCAGATACTGGCCGTGAACAAGCTGGACCTCGATGAGGTTTCGGTATTGCGGGACGAGATAGAAGAGGGTTTGCGTGAAACGGACGGTCTTCATTCGGCAACGTACTTCGTCTCGGCGGCGACCTACGACGGCCTGGACGACCTGAAGCAGGCGATGTTTTACATGCTGCAGTCGGCGAATGAGGAGCTGAGTTCCGGTGCCGCTGTTCTGGACCGCGAAGAAGAGGAAGAAGTTCCGGTTATCCGCCCAAAGGTGCGCAAGTCGACCGATGTGGTGGTCCGCCGGGCCGATGGGGCGCTCCGCATCGTGCACCAGAAAGCAGTGCGGCTCGCCCGGGGCAGCAACCTCGAATCATGGGAGGCGCGAATTCAGTTCCAGCGCCGGCTCGAACAGCTGAAGGTCACAAAGGCGCTTCGGGACGCGGGTGTGAAGATCGGCGATACGGTCGTGATAGGCGACTGGGAATTCGACTGGGAGTGATGCCAGGTTCAGTCGCTGCGGGGAAGCAGACGAAGGTGGGCGTGCTTGGCGGCACGTTCGACCCGGTGCACAACGGACACGTGGCGATCGCCCGGGCGGTGCGGGACGAACTGGGCCTGGACGTGGTTTTGTTCGTCGTTGTGGCAGACCAGTGGCTGCGAGAAAACCCTCCTGCTGCGCCCGCAGGCGATCGGTTCAGAATGGTGGAGCTGGCGTTGGAAAACCTTCCCGGTTTCGCGGCTTCCGATGTGGATATCGCACGCGGTGGATCGACATATACGGTCGATACCCTTGCCGACCTGCGAGAGAAGCTTGGGGAAGCCGCAGAGTTGAGTCTGGTCGTCGGGGCCGACTCGGCAATTTCGATGGACCGGTGGATACATGCCGAGCGGATACAGGCGCTGGCACGGGTTGTGGCGGTCGGACGGCCGGGGCTTGCGTTCGATGGGGAGTCGCTTTCGGAGGCTCACCCGGCGAAGGGGGCAGTGTATGTTGAGGGTCCGATGATTGATATCTCCGCAACAACGATCAGGGGCCTGGTACGGGCTGGGAAGCCGGTGACGGGGCTGGTTTCGGATCGGGTGGCGGATTACATAAGGGACAGAGGTTTATATCGCTGACGGGAGCTTTTATGGGCAACGGGGCTGATCTCAGGAAAATCGCGGAACGGCTGTACGAGCGGGCACTCGAGCTCGACGCGCTGAAGTACGGGGAGTTCACCCTGTCGTCGGGCCAGGCGAGTACCTACTACTTCGACGGGCGCATGCTTTCGACCGATCCCGAGGGGGCCGACCTGATTTCGCAGGCATTCGGCATGGCGATCGACGGTTCAGGGGCCGAGGCGTTCGGTGGCCCGACCGTTGCAGCGGTGCCGATCGTGGGTTCGCTTGCCCTGCGGGCTCGACTGGATGGCAAGGAACGCACCGGATTCTTCGTACGCCCCGAGGTCAAGGAGCACGGCGCCGGCAAGCAGATCGAGGGGAATCTTCAGCCGGGAATGAAGGTCGCCGCTTTCGACGACACCGTTTCGACGGGCGGGGCTTTGCTGGCGGCGATCGATGCGGTCGAGTCGTTCGGCTGCGAGGTCGTGCTGGTTATGGCGGTGCTGGACCGCCACCAGGGCGGTGACGACGAGCTTGAGCGGCGGGGGATTCCGTTCTTCAAGCTGTGGGAGTCGACGCCCGAGGGCAAGGTGACGGTGGCGGTGTAGGTGCGGACGGGAGTGCGGTAGGTCCCTCTCCCTGCGCCTGGTGTGGCCCGCGGAGTTGCGACGCGCGACTTGCTCACGCAATCCTCTGGCAAGTGCGCCTCGCACGCCCGGAGCCAAACGACGAGGCTTTTCGACTCTGTCATCTCGACCGGAGCGGAGAGATTCAGGGTGAATTCACCCGGTACCACTAGTCAATAGTGAAGCCTGAGATTCCTCCGCTCCGGTCGGAATGGGCTTAATGCTCAAAACGGTGTGCGAGGGTGCCAGCAGTAATCCCCTCTCCCAGCGAGGGAGGGAGGATTTTTAGGGAACAGCCGCTGCCAGCTATACGTCGAGGTTTTTTACTTCGAGGGCGTTTGCCCGGATGAAGTTTCGACGCGGTTCCACGTCGTCGCCCATCAGGGTCCGGAAGATGTCGTCGGCCTGCATCGCGTCTTCGGCGGTGACCCTGAGCATCACCCGGTCGGCCGGGTCCATCGTGGTCTCCCACAGCTGTTCGGGGTTCATTTCGCCGAGGCCCTTGTAGCGCTGAACGTTCACTCCCGAGCGGTCGGAGTTGTTGTCGAGAGTTTCGGGCAGGTCGTTCCAGGTGACATTGGTGGCGAGCACGTTGCCACCCTTCGTGACCGTCAGTGTGCCGGCTTCAACGATCTGCTGTATTACCGGGTAGATCGTCCGGAGACGCAGCAGGGCCGGGTTCTGGTAGATCTCCCTGGTCAGCGTGTAGCCGTCGATGTCGTACGTACGGTCGGGAAGGATTTCGGGTTCGACTTCCTCGACTTCGATAACTTCGCTGGCCGTGGATGACTCGGCTTCTGCCTCCTCCGTGTCGAAAAGCGAGGCCTGTTCGACTTCGGGATCTGACAGCAGCTCGGGTTCCGGTCCTGGCTCGGGTTCCGGCGGGCGTTCCGGCCTGAAATCGAGCGCCTGGTATTCGGGGTCGGTCGTGATCTTGTCGATCACGCTTTCGGGCACTTCGAGAACCCTGGCGACTTCCAGGGAATCGAGGTAGTCACGAAGCGGTGTAAGAATTCGCCCGATCCGGGTGCTCTTCAGCTGGATCACAGGGTCGGACTCGGAGGAAACCACCATTGAGCCGTACAGGCGGTTGGCGGTCCATTCGTCGAGTTCGGATTCGGAGTACAGCCACTTCGCCGACCGGCCCCTTGAGGCCCGGTAGAGTGGTGGTTGTGCGATGTACAGGTGGCCGTTGCCGATTATCTGCGGCATGTTGCGGAAGAAGAAGGTCAGCAGCAGGGTCCGGATGTGCGCTCCGTCGACGTCGGCGTCGGTCATGATGATCACGCGGTGGTAACGGAGTTTTTCTTCGTCGTAGTCCTCACCCAGGCCTGCGCCGAGTGCGGTGATCAGCGCCGCGATTTCCTCGTGCGCGAGCATGCGTTCGGGCCGGGCCTTTTCGACGTTCAGGATCTTGCCGCGGAGGGGCAGGATGGCCTGGAACTGGCGGTCGCGGCCCTGCTTGGCCGAACCGCCGGCCGATTCACCCTCAACGATGTAGATCTCGGAGCTGGCGGGATCTTTCTCGGTGCAGTCTGCGAGCTTGCCGGGCAGTGATCCGCCGTCCATAGCGTTCTTGCGTATGACGAGGTCGCGTGCCTTCTTGGCTGCTTCACGTGCGCGTGCAGCCGTCGTGGATTTGTTGATAATCAGGCGGCCGTCGTCGGGGTTGTCTTCAAGGAACTCGGAGAGCCGGCGGCCCACTACCTGCTCGACCGCTCCCTTTACCTCCGGGTTACCGAGGCGTCCCTTGGTCTGCCCTTCGAACTGCGGGTCCTTGACCTTCACGCTGATGACGGCCATGAGACCTTCCCGGACGTCCTCGCCGGAAAGGTTCTTGATGTCGTCTTTGCCGGTCCCGAGGAGCTTGTTCTTACGTGCGTAGTCGTTCACCACACGTGTGAGTGCCGACCGGAAGCCGGTCACATGGGAACCGCCGTCACCGGTTCGGATGACGTTGGCGAAGGAGAGGCAGTTTTCGATGAACGATTCGTTGTACTGGAGTGCGACCTCCACTACGACTTCATCGACGGTGTCCTGCACGTACAGCACATTCGGGTGGATGGCGCCACGCCGCCGGTTGAGTGCCCGGACGAAGCTCTGGACGCCGCCGTCGAACATGTATGTGACTTCGTTGAACGGCCAGAGGTCGTCATGCCAGTCGGACTTCAGGTGGATGGTCAGCCCCTGGTTCAGGTAGGCCATTTCGCGGAACCTGGTTGAGATCGCCTCCCAGTCGTAATTGATTTCAGGGAATATCTGCGGATCGGGCATCCACGAGGTGGTCGTGCCGGTACCGGGGGGGTCGTCCCCGGTTTGCTTGCGGACGTCCATTTCGCCAATGGTCTTGCCGCGCTCGTATCGCTGGGTGCTGACTTTCTTTGCACGACGCACTTCGACGTTGGTCCATTCGGCCAGGGCGTTAACCACCGATGCGCCAACTCCGTGCAGGCCACCCGACACCTGGTAGCCCTTGTCGCCGAACTTCCCTCCTGCGTGGAGGGTGGTCATGACAGTTTCGAGGGCGGAGAGGCCGGTCTTCTTGTGCTTGTCGACCGGGATCCCGCGGCCATCGTCGACGACGGTGACAGAGCCGTCCTTGTGGATCGTAACGTCGATCCGGCTGGCAAACCCGGCCATCGCTTCGTCGACGCTGTTATCGACGATCTCCCGTATCAGGTGGAAGACGCCTTCGGGTCCGGTTGTGCCGATGT
>JASLNQ010000218.1 GCA_030745955.1 Dehalococcoidia bacterium
ACACTTTTGGCAGTGTGATGGCCCCAGAGGCAATGTAAGACTGTCGTCGGCATTCGGGTTGGCCCCGACGACTGCGCTCGGAACGCGTTGCACACCACCACTCATTCCACCACCACCCTCACCGCCTCCATCACAACATCCGCATCACCCCAACCCTTCGATTCAGCCAGCCCCTTGAACGCCCGCCTGAACACCAGCTCCACCGAAATCTCTATCGGCCCGCCCCCGTCGGGCAACCGGAACTCGTACTCGGTCACATCCGTGCCCAGGGCCGGTATACGCGTGTCCTCAAGAACGGTCGTCGCATTCCAGTAGGCCGCCGTTGGCGAAACCTCCGTCCAGCGCTCCTCCAGCACCTTCGCGTAGCCATTCCCGGGAAGACCGCCATAATCGTCGTCGTCATCACCCACACCACCCCAGTCGGGCACAAACTGCCCCCCCACGTATTCAAGCCGCTCACCGTTCGAGGTGGCACGCACAATGAGGATGATATTTCGCATCGGGTGCCCGGTCGGAATGTGGTGACCCGCCTTTTCGTTGGTCACCCGGACCGTCGCCCTCACAGACCGGCCGTCCCTGCTGGCAGTAACCTCAAGTTGCGCCGTGTCCTGCAGCAGCCCGGTGTCCGACGCTCCCGGGAAGCTGTGCGTGAAAATGCTCTCCGGATCGCGGTCCTGTCCGCCACGCCCCGGGGCAAAATTCTTCATCTCGCCATCGGGGGCCATGTGGCACCCCTGGCATGTCGTCCCCTGCGCCGCGTACGGACTCGCAAACCACTCCGAGTACGACGAATAGATCTTCGTCCCCCAGAAAGACGCATCGTGACACGCCGCGCATATCCTGCTTTCGGCCTGCGCCGGTGAAAGCGTGTCCGGGCCGACATCCACATCGTCAAACGGACCGAAAAACACCTGCGTCCCCTCCTCCGGCCGACGAAGGTCAACCGACATCACCCCCGGCAGGTTTTCAAGGGGCAATCCGGTACGCGCGTCGAGCTCGGTATCGACGATCTTGTGGCAGAAATCGCAGTGCGATCCCATCGCGTCGATCCCGCTAACGTCGTTCAGGTCAGCACCGGCCGGCGCGTCCAGGGCCGCGGTCGGGGCGTGACAACTGGCGCAGCTCCCGGCCGATTCCGGGAAGTCCAGCTTGAATCCCGGCCCGAAATAAGGCTCAAGCGGGTCCGGCGGCAGGGGCACACGGCCGTAGTCCCGCTGCGTAACGAAACGCGTGGGCTGACTCCGCTGGCCCGCCAGGTCCGTGCCGTTGTACATCGTCATCAGCCGCACGTTCCCGGTGCCAGCCGCATGGGCGCTCACGACCCACTGGTCGTAGATCGTCTCGCCGTGGCAATCGGCACATGCCAGGTCAATCCTCTCAGAAAGCGGCCTGAACGCATTCGTCTCCGAAAACCAGCTCGCCGTCGTCAACCCGGCCCGAATCGCAAGGTCGAGCCACGTCGACCGGTCGTCGATTTTCGGCACCACCCACTCATAGTCCGGATTATCTTCGGTCGTGTACGACTCAATCGCAATCACGACGTTCCCGTCCCACGGCCGGACGGTTCTCCCCGAAATATAAAACCCGTGCGCCCAGGCGGCGACATCAACGTCAAAATCGCCGGGAAACCCGGAAAGGGTGAACGCGCCGTCCTGGTCCGTTCGGGCGGTGAAGTCCGTCGTCTTCACACGGACGACCGCCTCCGCAACCGGCTGCCCCGACCACATCACGACGCCCGTGACCTCGTGGACCTGCCACACCTGCCGGACCAGCACCCAGACCAGTAGCAGGCCGATCACCACGGCGAGCGCCACCACCGACCGGCGGCGCGTGAACACCCTACTCATCGCCGGGTAACGGAGCGAGGTCCAGCCGGTAGACACCTTCCCCTTCGGTCGCTGCGTAAAGGGTTCCACCATCGCTTGCTATGGCGAGCGCGACAACTGCCCGCGTCCGAAGGCCATCGTTGATCTTGACCCAGGTCTCGCCCGCATCGCTGCTGCGGAACACCCCGCTACTGCTGCCAGCTGCGTAAATGACATCGGGCAGGAGCGGATCGAATACGATGTCCGATATTCCCCCGGACGACCCAATTCCGCGTGTCATCTGTGTCCAGGTCTCGCCCCGGTCCTCCGACCGGTACACCCCGTCCGCCAACCCGAGCATGATCACGTTCGGGTCCTCGGGATGCAGTTCCACCGACAGCGCCTGGGGATTGCCGCCGCCCGTAAACGAATTGGCAGGTAATCCCGCGTTCAACTGCCGCCACGTACTCCCCCTGTCGGTGGAATACAGCAGCCCAAGATTCGTCGTGGCCGCGAACACCTGGTCGGCGTTGGAACGTGATACTGCAATATCCGTCACGTGGGCAGTGCTCGAAAGTGAATCATTGGCAGCAACCCAGCTCGCTCCCCCGTTTGTCGAGACAGAAATACCGGTCGCCGGCAGACTGCCATCGAATGATCCCGCACTGAAATATGCGCCTGTTCCGGCGTAGACCACCGCCGGGTCCGAGGGTGCGAACTCAATCGCCCGCCAGCCCAGGCCACCGTCCAGCCAACCCGTCACAATCTGCCAGCTGGCGCCACGGTCGAAGGACTCAAGGATTGCTGCGTTCCAGTTGTTCGCCGCCAGCAGATGCTGTCCGTCGGAGGGGTCCAGCGCCACCGCATTCCACTCGAGCACGTTGCCGGGTGCATTGCTCAATCCCGTCCACCCGGCTCCACCCCCGGCACTGCAAAACAGTCCGCTGCGGGCGGCGACGAGTACCAGGCCGTGCGCACCGGGGTCAACCACAATATCTCGTGTTTGCGCACCGGTGTAGCCGGTGCTCGCCACGGCCCACGTGCGTCCACCATCGCGACTAACAAAGTTCCCGCCGCCGTAGTTGTTTGCGAACACGGTGTCGGGATCGGATGGCAACACCTCCAGGTCGATCGGAAAGCCCGCCCTCACGCCGGGAGGACCCCAGCCACCATCCGGCGAAACCCGCTGCCACGTAATGCCACCATCGTCGCTGCGGTGGAACTCCTCGGGACCGGCGGCGTAGGCGATTTTCGGATCGGACGCTGCGAACTCAACCGACGTAATTACGAACTGGCTGGCAAGTGTCCTGCTCCAGCTCGCTCCGCCATCGGTGGTGAGGTACGCGCCCGACGACTCCCAGTACTGGTTGTTCCCCGCGCCAGCAAGCAACGTGTCCGGATCGGACGGGTGCATGAAAAGACTGCCCACGTAGAGGTTCTCGATACCGGAGTTGATATTCGACCACGATGCACCCCCGTCGGTGCTCTTGAGCACACCCTCGCCGCCGGCAGTTCGCGATTCCGGCACCGAGTTCGCGGCCTCGCGATCGAAAATTCCCGTCGAAACGTAAACAACGTCCGAATCACGAGGATCGATGATCACATACCGGGCAAGGTCGTCACCCCGCCACACCGCACTCCACGATTTACCGCCGTCACGGGTCTTGTAGACCACCCCGGCAGTCATATCGAACTCCCGGCCCGGCCGGTCCTCACCCGCCCAGATCGAGCTCGAAATCTCAGCAGCCGCGTAGACAACATTCGAATCGCCCGGATCGACCGCAAAGCCACGGAACGTAACTCCGAAGCTCTCAACGATCCCGTTAACTTTCTCCGTCCACGTCACGCCGCCGTCCGTCGACTTGAACACACCCCGCCTGCCCTGCGTCCCGGTCCAGACGATACTCGGGTTGTTCGGGTCCACGGTGAGGCTGAAAATGGGAATCGAGTCGCCGGTAGCACCTACCCGGGTGCTGATCCCCGTGTTCGACGGATACCAGTTGCTCCCGCCATCCGTACTCATGTGAACACCGGCAAACGCGTCGGTGACGTACATCAGGCTCTGGTCACCGGGACTCACCCGCACGTCATACCCGAGTCCCCCGAGCGGGCCGCCCGTCCGTACCCACTCGGCGCCCAGGGATGGCGGGGCCTTGCCGGTCACTTCGACCCGGTCGACCCGGATCACGGAATCGTCCAGCGACTCGAACGCGATCCCCCCAAACAACACCGGCCCCGCGTCCACGTAGTCGATCACCTTCGTCCCGTCGATGGAAACCTGGATGTGGCCTCCGGTGCCATGGATTTCGATCTCGTGCCACTGCCCCAACTCCACCGGAGCGTCGACGGACCTGAGCTGGGGATGACCCTCACAATCCGACTTGTTGAGATTGACAGAACCCTGCCCGAGGCCGATGAAATATCTCAGGCAGCCGTTTATTCGGTAATTGACATGGACCGCGCCGCTGTCGATCCGCAGGCGAGATCTGAATGTGAAATCTCCCCACTCTTCTCCGACCAGGGAAGCCCACCTGTGTCCACGGCCTGTCAGGACTCCGTTGCCCTGGTCGTCAGGCTCAACTCCCCATCCGTCTTCGAGCGCCCAGTCGACCGGAACGCCTTCATCGAACCCCGCGCTGTAAAGGACCGTTTCTTCCGACTGCCCCGCTACCTGCGCTGACACCTTCTGGCGG
>JASLNQ010000219.1 GCA_030745955.1 Dehalococcoidia bacterium
GTGCCCAAGACGCAGCCATACCAGCCGACGAAGTCACTGACATTGCCGACGCGCCTGGATCGCTCGTCGTGTACTCCGGGCGTAGCGAGTCTCTGGTCGGCCCGATAATACAGCAGTTCGAGGACGCGACCGGCATCGACGTATCGGCGAAGTACGGCAGCACAGCGGAAATCGCTGCGACGCTACTCGAAGAGGGCGACAACAGTCCCGCCGACGTATTTTTCGCACAGGATCCCGGCGGCCTCGGTGCGGTCGATTCGATGCTTTCGGTGCTTCCCGTAGACGTTATGAGTGCGGTGCCAGAATGGGCCCGGGACCCCGAAAACAAGTGGGTGGGTACCTCGGGCCGGGCACGCGTGGTCGTTTATAACACCGACATGCTGACCGAAGCCGATCTGCCCGATTCGATCGAGGATTTCGCGAAACCCGAGTGGAAGGGCCGGATCGGCTGGCCCCCGACGAACGGATCGCTGCACGCGATGATCACCGCGATGCGCCAGGAGTGGGGCGAGGACCGAACGCGGGCGTGGCTGGAGGGCATTGTCGCCAACGATCCGAAGACCTACGCCAAGAACACGCCGACTGTGGCTGCCGCGGCTGCGGGTGAAATAGAGGTGGGCTTCGTGAACCACTACTACCTGCACCGGTTCATCGCCGAAGAGGGTGAGTCGTTCGCTGCGCGCAACTACTACACCCGTGCGGCCGACCCGGGATCGGTCGTGCTTGTCGCAGGTGCCGGGCTGATCGATGAATCAGATAACAAGGACCTCGCGGTCCAGTTCATCAAGTTCCTGCTGAGTTCGTCGGGTCAGCAGTTCTTCGCCTCGCAAACGTACGAGTTCCCGCTGAACGATAAGGCCAAACCGGACGGTTTGCTGCCTGCGCTGGCCGACATTTCTAAGCCGTCGATCGACCTGGGTGACCTGACAGACCTTGAGGGGACACAGGATTTGATGAGGGAGGTTGGTGCCCTGCCGTAAGGGCTGGTGCAGATTCGATCTGCAATGTGAATGACGATCCGAGTGTGTGACCCACATACGCCGGAGCGGATCGCAGGGGTGTTGCCTGTTTGCAGGGTGGCACCGATGTGACCTTCTCCGACGTCATTTCAGCCGGATGGATTTCCGGCGATCGAAAACGACCGCCGACGTTCCTCGTAGCGTCTGCGGTCGCTGTCGCGTTTGCGGCATTAATCCCGGTGGCCTACCTGGCTGTGCGGTCGGTCGGGGTGGGTTCGGAGTGGATCGACATCGTGTGGCGGGCGAGTACCGCCGCCGTATTCGGCCGCACATTCCTGTTGATAGCGGTCGTAACGGTGCTCTCGGTGACGGTTGCGGTACCGGTGGCGTGGCTTACGGTAAAGACGAACATTCCACTGCGCCGCGTGCTTTCGGTTGCTTCGGTACTGCCACTGGTGATACCAAGTTTCGTGATGGCCACCACGGTAATCGAGATGTACTCGCCGAAGGGCGTGCTGCAGGGGTGGTTGTCTGGATTAGGCGTCGATCGGATCCCGGAAATCTACGGCCTTGGCGGGGCGACACTCGTGCTGGTGTTGATGACCTATCCCTATGTGTTGCTGACCGTCCGTGGTGCGTTACGCAGGATGGACCCTGCGCTCGAAGAGGCGGCGCGTGCGATGGGTTACGGCCCGGTTCATACGTTCAGGGCGGTTACTTTGCCGATGCTCCGCCCCGCCATTGCCGGTGGATCGCTGCTGGTCGCGCTCTACACGTTGAGCGATTTCGGTGGTGTGGCACTGCTGCGGTACCAGACCTTCACGTCGACCATCATGATCCAGTACGAGACGTCGATCGACCGGACAGTTGCGGCTGTTCTGTCGCTGGTGCTCGTGGTCATCGCGGTGCTGCTGTTGCTGGGAGAGGGCTTCACGCGCGGCAGCGGTGCGTATCACCGGAGTACGGTCGGGGCGGTGCGTGTGGCGCGGAGGATTGACCTTGGACGCTGGCGGTGGGCCGGAGTTGTGGTGGTTGGCCTTCCAGTTTTGATCGGCCTGGCGATACCGGTTGGCGTGCTCGTTCACTGGCTCGTGAGGGGCTTGATTAACGATCAGCAGCTTCTGCCGCTCCTGGTCCCGGCACGAAACTCGCTCTACGTTTCATTGCTCGCAGCGCTGGCAACGGTCCTGGCGGCGCTCCCGGTGGCGATACTGGCAGTGAGGTTCCGGAGCAGCCTGAGCCGGTTCGTCGAGCGGTCGACCTATATCGGTTTCGGGTTACCGGGCGTCGTGGTCGCGCTCTCACTTGTGTTCTTTGGGATCAACGTGGCGCGCCCGCTGTACCAGTCGATATGGCTCCTGGTGTTTGCCTACGGCGTGCTGTTCCTGCCGGCGAGCGTGGGCGCGTTGCGAAGTTCATTGTTGCAGGTAAACCCGAGAATTGAGGAGGCTGCGCAGTCGCTCGGGCGATCGCAGTGGCGTGTGATCTTTTCGGTGACGGTCCCGCTGGTGATGCCGGGTGCATTCGCCGGTGGTGCCATGGTGTTCCTGCTGACGATGAAGGAACTTCCGGCGACCCTGATCCTTTCGCCGATTGGCTATCGAACGCTGTCGTCTTCGATATGGTCTGCGTCGTCTGAGGCGTTCTTTGCGAAGACCGCAGCGGCCGCCCTGCTGCTCGTGCTGGTGGCGGGAATTCCTACGGCGTACCTGACCCTGCGCGGATACGGAGACCAATCAGGCTTTTCGGCCAGGTTGCCCGGATCGGCCAGAACGGCACAGGCACCGGGATTCAACGGGGGCCGTCGATGAGGTTGCCGGGGCGCAAACGGGCCGATAGCGAGATTGGCCCGACGTTTACTGAGCCCCTTTCACAGGACGGCGTTTCGTCCGCGGGAGTTACGGCAGCGGGCGTGGGTGTTTCGGAGGCGGGTGTAATCCATCTCGATGGTGTCACGTGCAGCTATCCGGGATCTGACGAGTCCGCGATCAGCGACTTCAACCTGCTCGTGCGGCCCGGGGAGTTCGTAAGCATTCTCGGCCGGAGCGGAGCGGGCAAGACGACTGCGCTCCGTGTTGTCGCCGGGTTCGAGCAGGTATCTGCCGGTTATGTGCGTGTTGGCGGCCAGCTTGTCAGTTCGTCGTTCGTACACGTCCCGCCGGACAAACGCCGGGTCGGGCTCGTATTCCAGGATTACGCGCTGTTCCCTCACCTATCGGTCGGGCGGAACGTCGAATTTGGACTGAAAGGTCTGCCCTCGAACGAGAAGAAGGTACGCATCGCGCCTGTGCTGGAAATGGTCGGGATGAGCGGATTTGAATCTCGTTACGTCCATGAGTTGTCGGGCGGGCAGCAGCAGCGGGTTGCGATCGCCCGCGCACTCGCGCCCGACCCCGTGGCCCTGTTACTGGACGAGCCGTTCAGCAATCTCGACCGGCAGCTCAGGGCTGCACTGCGCCGGGACATCAAGCGGATCGTCGTCGAGACCGGGGCAACCACACTCCTCGTGACTCATGATCGAGAAGAAGCGCTGGCGACATCGGACAGGATCGCGGTGATGGGAGACCGGAACATCGAGCAGATAGGCACGCCGGACGAGGTTTACCGGAACCCGGTGTCGGCTTCCGTGGCGCGGCTGGTGGGGCCGTGTGAACTCATTCCGGGGACATTCGGCAGTGGCAGGGTTGAAACCGGAGCGGGCAGCTTTCCGGCGCGCCTGTCGGGCTCTGCTTCGAATGGTGCCGGGTCTGGCGCAACTGACGCTGGCCGGAAGCGAGAGGTACTCGCCCTGATGCGAGTGTCCGAACTGGAGATCGACGCGGCTGAAGGTGGCGCATCGACCGGTGCGACCATCGAGCTGAAGGAATTCCAGGGAGAGTTCACCGAGTACAGCGTCAGGCTTGATTCCGGTGTTTTGATTCGTGTTCGACGACGTGCTGCTGAGGGCCTCGCGGAGGGTCAGCGGGTGACGATCAGGACCCGGAACGACTCCGCAGTGATCGTGTTTCCAGTTGGCTCTGTTGACATGATCGAAACGGGTTCCGTTTTTGCATGGTGATGACCGCCGGGGTATTCGAACGTTGTGCCAGGACATCAGAGGAGTTCCCGGCATGGCGGAGATTGGACTCGTAAGGTTCGCAGGTGTTGCCCTCGAAGTTTCATCTCGGGTGTTGCCCCGCTACCGCACGCGTCGCTCCAAGCACATTTTCACCCAGCCGCAACTGCTGGCGACTCTCCTGTTGATGCGCTTTGAGGACTGGACATTCAGAGAGACGGAGGTGCGGCTTCTGGAGCACCCGGGGCTGCGCAGGGCACTGGGCCTGAAGAGCACGCCCGACCACACCACCCTCTACCGGTTCATGAAACGGCTCGATCCGCAGGTGCTCGACGATGTCCTTGTGGAAACGGTTTCCAGTCTGCCCGCCCCTCCTTCGGCCGG
>JASLNQ010000021.1 GCA_030745955.1 Dehalococcoidia bacterium
TATATGTAATCGAGTTGCTCCAGCTTCTCCACGTCTTCTTCGCCGCGCTGCGGTGGCTCGACGGGGAGGAGCTGTCGTACCGTCATTTCCTGGACTGCGGTGTTGATGAACTTGGCGTAGATCAGCACGACGCTGTCGACACGTTCCGAAGCGTACTCGTCGACGAGCATTCTGGAGATCGTCACCGTGTCATCGAGGCGTGGTCGGTCTGGTACCGAAAATGCGGCCAGCAAGTCCTGGCCGGTTCTGGTAACGAACCTTTCGCCCTTGCGTCCGGCGCCGATGACACTGATCTCGCCCTCGGTCTGCTGGATGAACTGGCCGGCCGTGCGCTGCAGGTTGCCAACAAGGGCACCGGCGAGACCGCGGTCGGGGGTGATCAGCAGCACGAGGGTTTTCTTGACCGGTCGTACTTTCAACAGGTCGACAGTCTCGGCATCTTCTTCCCTTGCGGCAAGCGCTGCGAGATCGCCCAGTACGTCACGGACTCGATCGGCGTAGGGACGGCCCTCGCGCACCATGTTCTGGGCGCGTGTCATCTTCGACGCCGCAATCATCTGCATGGCGCCCGTGACTTTCGCTGTGTTCGAAACCGATCTGATTCGGTCTCGTAAATCCTTGGTACTCGGCAATTCTGGGCTCTTGCTGGTTTCTTAGTTCTGCGTGTTCCTGGTTGGTCGGTTTATTTGAGGCTGACCGTCTGCTTGAACGCCGCAGCCGCCTCGTCGAGCTTTGCTTTGTCATCATCGGTGACGTCGCCCGATTCGGCGATGGATTTGAGAACGTCGGGGATGTTAGCGGCGGCATAGTCGTGCCACTGGGCCTCGAACTCCCGCACTTTGTCGACCGCAATGTCGTCGAGTGCTCCCTGGCTGGCGATGTAAATCGCGGCAACCTGGTTTTCGAACGATAACGGTGAGTTTTCATCCTGCTTCAGCAGCTCTGTGATTCTCGCGCCACGCTCAAGCTGGCGACGGGTCACCGCGTCAAGGTCGTCAGTACCAAACTGGGCGAATGTCGCCAGCGCCGCGTACTGGGCCATCTCCGACTTGAGCGATCCCGCGACGGCCTTCATGCCCTTTAGCTGGGCCGACGAACCGACACGTGTGACGGAGATACCAGAGTTCACGGCCGGCCGGACACCGGAGTTGAAAAGGTCGGGCTCAAGGAAGAGCTGGCCGTCTGTGATCGAAATTACGTTAGTCGGAACGTAAGCTGAAACGTCACCGGCCTGCGTCTCAATTATCGGCAGCGCAGTGATCGAACCGCCACCGGCCTCCTCGTTCAGGCGGGCGGCACGTTCGAGCAGGCGGGAGTGGAGGTAAAACACGTCGCCCGGGTAGGCTTCACGACCGGGGGGCCTGCGGAGCAGCAGCGACATTTGCCGGTATGCCCAGGCGTGCTTGGTAAGGTCATCGTAGACGATCAGGACGTCCTTGCCCTGCGCCATGAAGTACTCGGCCATCGCGCAACCGGCGTAAGGGGCGAGGTACTGCATCGGTGCCGGGTCGGCAGCGCTTGCGGTGACAACGACGGTGTTGTCGACGGCACCGTTTTCTTCGAGCCGGGTCACGATCTGCGAAACTTTCGAAGCACGCTGCCCGATGGCCACGTACACGCCGACGATCCCGCTGTCCTTCTGGTTGATAAGCGCATCGATACAGACCGAGGTCTTACCCGTCGCACGGTCGCCAATGACAAGCTCGCGCTGTCCACGGCCGACCGGGACCATCGCGTCGACGATCTTCAGGCCGAACATCACGGGCTGGTCGACCGATTGCCGGGCGCCGACGCCGGGGGCGATCTTTTCGACCGGGTAAGACTCGGAGGATGCAATGGCCCCCTTGCCGTCGACCGGGCGTCCGAGCGGGTCGACGACTCTGCCCATCATGGCCTCACCGACCGGGACTTCGATAATTCGACCGGTGCTGCGGACCTCGTCGCCTTCCCTGATCTGGAGGTAGTCGCCAAGGATCACCGCGCCGACGCTGTCCTCTTCAAGGTTCAGCGCCAGGCCCAGAATATCGCCGGGGAACTGGAGCAGCTCGCTGTACCGGACTCCTGCGAGCCCGTGCACGCGGGCCACGCCATCTGCGGCTTCAACAACGGTGCCGACATCGACCTGGGTCAGGTCGCCGCCGAACTCTTCGATTTGCCTCTTGATTACCGAGGCTATGTCCTGACCTCTTACTGCCATCGGACTCTCTCTCCGGGATTCACCCGTATTGCTCTACTTGCCTGTTCGATAGGCCTTTCGGCCTCAACTAAACCGGCCTAACGGCCAGGCTCTCACGCATTGCCCGTAACTGTGTTCGCGTGCTCCCGTCCATGAGGTGGTCGCCGACTTTCGCCACGACCCCACCAATGATTTCGGGATCCACGCTTTCTGTGATTATCACTTCGTCACGCCCCACCAGTTTCGCCAGTCCCACGGCCAGGAGGTCGCGTTGTCCAGCATCGAGCGGGACCGCCGTGACTACCTCGGCCCTTGCGATGCCGCGGTGGGCATCTGTCATTTCACCAAACACCCGGTACATGTCCGGGAATTTGGAGATGTCACGGTTCAGTGTCATGAGGTTGACGGTGTTCCTTACCAGCGCTTCAACATCCGCAAGAAGTTTTCCGATGCCGTCGAGTTTCGCGGTGTCCGACACCTGCGGTGCGTCCAGGAAACCCATCACATCGGAATCGCCAAGCACCTCGGCGACGCGTGCAAGGTCCTCTTCCCAGCGGTCCAGGGCATCGTGCTCCTGGGCCAGCTCGAAAGCTGCCTGTGCGTATCTTCGTCCGGTTGCTGCCATGTTTGGCTAGAGTTCCCGCAGGGGGTTCTAGTTCTTCCTCTCGCTCAGACCTTCCTCCAGGACCTTATCGATAAGGCCGGAGTGGGCCGATGCATCAAGCGACTTTTCAACGATTCGTTCAGCTGCGGATACTGCGAGACCGGCGAATTCCTTGCGGACTTCTTCCACCGCGGCGTCTTTTTCGCGAGTGATTTCGGCACGTGCACGTTCGAGCATCGAGTCGACCTCTTCGCGTGCGCGCCCACGCTCCTGCTCACGGAGCTTTATTGCAGCTTCGCGTGCTTCTGCCACAATGTTCTGGCCTTCTTGCCGGGCCGTCGCGATTTCCGCTTCCACCTTCTCAGCCGACGACGCCGCTTCGAGGCGCGCCGTTTCGGCGGCTTCCAGGCTTTCCCTGATCTTCTGCGATCGGCTGTCGAGCATGCCCACTATCGGGCCGTACGCCAGCTTGTAAAGCAGGAAGAACAGGATCAGGAAACTGACTAACTGAGTTAGCAGCTGCTGAACTGTTATTCCAAGCGCATCCATAGTCGTTCCTTCCGACGGTTATCGACCGTCGACACCGGGCCGCTGGTGTTCCCCGGCACAAAGGTAATAAACCATGCGCCGGCGGGCCATGCGGTTGCCGATTTGCCTAGACGAACAGGATGAGAATCGCGATGACCAGCGCGTAAATTGCGATGGCTTCTGCGAACGCCAGGCCCAGAATCATGTTCTGCTGAACGGGGCCGGTCGCCTCGGGGTTGCGCCCGAGAGCTTCCATGGCCTTACCAGCGAGCAGTCCGATACCGAGTCCGGGGCCAAGTGCACCAACACCAATGGCTATTGCTGCGCCCAGGGGCTTTAGAGTTTCTGCGTCCAACCGATTTCTCCTAGTAACTTCAATCTTTGCGCCGGTGGCAAATCACGACGATTTTGCATGCCGCCACCACGCCTTAAACAAGAGGAACTTTTCGCTTTAGGGCTAGTGGTCCTCCGCGTGGCTGTCGTGATCACCGTGACTCGCGACCGCCATGACGCCAAATACAAGTGTGAGCATTGCGAAGATAAACGCCTGGATAATACCCACGAACAACTCCAGGCCCATGAACGGGATAATTCCGATCAGCGGTAGCAGGAATGCCATCGATATCAGTAGTATCTCGCCCGCAAACATGTTCCCAAACAAACGGAATGTAAAGCTGACCATCCGCGTGAGTTCACCGAACCCTTCGAGAACCCCGACGAATACCGCTATCGGACTGTTCTTAAACGGGTTGACCGCGAACTTCCCGCCGTAACCGCGGAATCCGAGTGCGCGGAAACCCCAGACCTGAACGGTGAACATTGCAACAATGGCAATGGCGAGGGTGGTGTTGATATCGGTGCTTGCGCCACGCAGGTACGGGACCAGCAGACCTGCCGTCTTCCCCTCGAAGCTATAGCTTTTCTCACCATCACCACCATCGTCATAAATGAAGGTCTCTTTTACGACGCCTTCTTCAATGTCGTGGTGGATGCTCTCGAGTGGATCGAGGTGAGCGAGGTCTCCGCCATCCTTGATGGCGCCTTCTATATCTTGGAGGTCGTCTTCTGTAAAGCTGACGATCTTGTTCAGGGGCACCCGAGCCTGCTCACCCCGGCCCAGGGGAACAATTGAGCCATCGAAGGCAACAAATGTGTCTTCCCCGTGTTCTTCCAGCAGGTGCACCAGCGCCGCGGCTTCTATTTGCTCGGTGGTGTAACCGGGGTGGTCTTTTTTTACCTCGGCTTCAAACTCTTCTGCGTGGTGGTGGACCCACTCTTCGATCGATTCGATCCTGCCAATTGACCCGACGCCGGGCAGGACTCCCACCCAGTTTGAGATCACGACCACGAGGAAGATGGCAGTCGCCAGCGGAAGGAATCGACGGCCAGACTTCGGCTCGCCACCCGCCACGCCGTCGGCAGTACTGGAGAAGAACTCGTAAATAACTTCCAGGAGGTTCTGCAGGCCTGTCGGCACATCCGACATTTTTCGGGTGGCGCGCCAGGCAATGAAGATAAGCATTATCCCGGCGAACCAGAACATGATGGTCGAGTTCAGGAGCGGGTAGCTGCCGATGAATGCGACGCGCTCAGCCGGAACTGAGATAAACGGGATCGGGCCGCCGAGGAAACCGAGGCCAAACGATGCGCCGAGTGCTCCGCCGGCGACTGAGACCAGAAGGGCCGCTACTGCGGCAATGGCGATTACAAGGAGTTTGGGACTAGAGAAGAGCTTCCCCAACCGATGTATACCTGGTTCTCTTTCGTTCTCTCTGGCAGTTACTGCCCCCGGCGTATCGCGCGAAGGAGCCGGATCATGCCAACAAAGGCCGTCAGCACACCCAGCGCCAGCCCCGAAATCGTAAGGACAGGTGCCGTATCAAATTGTCTATCGAGCCAGTATCCGCCGTAGGTCCCCAGGACGATGGTCGTCCCGACAAACCAGCCGATACCGCCTACTCGCCCCAACAACGCTAACGTCGCTGGCCAGTCACTTTTGGCACGTCCCCGAGAACTGTCGTTCTCTTCCTGGTTATCGGGCGTTTTTGGTGCGCCAGACACAGGTAAACCCTTGCTCTAAATGACCGATTGTGCATGCTATCACGGAGGTTTCGCATTCGTAACAATCGCACCGCCGAATCGGGATTATTTTTGATCGGAGAGCGATACCCGTCACAACGTGCGCGTTGCCCTGCTCCCGACCCCTGCGTGGGGATGCAGACCGATCCTGCAAATTGGTCCTCTTTCCCACCGATTCGTTGTGCCGCACTTGATCCGGGCGGGCAGACGCAAACGGTAGAGACAGGGTCAGGGCTGACTGAACCGTATGGCCGTCCGACGTTTGCGGTTGATCCCCCCGCTCCGGCCGGGAAGAGGGCGGGTCACACCGCGTATGCGGGGCTGCGCCAACAGTGAAACTTCCTTTACCCGCTGACAATGTCCGCAGGCAGCGTTGCTAGCTGCCGGAAACCGGTTTGTCGCCACCCGGATCGGGCGTGCCACCACCGGGATCGGCGCCCGTGTCGAGATCGCCCAGGTCGAGTGATTCGATAAAGTCGGCGAACGCCGAGAGTTTCTGACGCTCTTCCTCGCCCACCGGACCGCCGCCCTCTCCCCCATGGTCTTCATGCTCCTGGGCGCCGACAACCGCGAGCCCGCTTTCCTTGTCGAGCCGCACGCCGCACTTCTCCATCACTTCCGGAGTGGCGAATATCTGCACGCTGGCACGCACGGCAAGGGCGATGGCGTCGGAAGGACGGGCGTCGATTTCAACGTTCTTGTCGCCCTGTTTCACTACTACGGATGCGAAGTAGGTGTCGTTCTCCATGTTCGACACGACTATGTGGTCGATTTCACCCCCGAGGTCGCGAATCGCGTTGTGGAGCAGGTCGTGGGTGAGCGGTCGGGGGACGGAGACTTCCTGGAGGCGGACCGCGATTGCATCGGCTTCAGGCGGGCCGATCCAGATCGGCAGGTAGCGATCGTTCTCTTTTTCCTTGAGGATTACGACGCGCTGATGATTGAGCAAACTGACCCGAATGCTGTCTATTACAAGCTCCATCATATTGTCAGCCTCCATCGCTACACCAGCCAGGTGGCAGCACCGCCAGGTTCCGGCGATGCCAGTTTGCAGCACAATACGACCCGCCCTGAGCCAGCGTACCTTTATCGGACCCGTGCCTGACCGAGTTCAAGCTTACACCGGGCAACTGCCTACCGAGCACTCGGCGCGGCAGCTCTCGTGGTGATTCTTCGTGGTCGTCATTCCGTTCGGGCGACCGTCCGCCGCTCGGCGTCCTTCCGGGTGAGCATTACTCGTCGCTCACATTTCAGGCACTTCAACCCGATATCGGCGCCAATCCGATAAACCTCCCACTCGCGCCCGCCACACGGGTGCTGCTTCTTGAGGGTTATACGGTCGCCGACCCTAAACGGAGTTCTTTCCATTGGATGAACCTGCGGCCAGACGGGTCTGGGAGATTTGCGCGAAACCTATTCGATTTCGACCGTCTGCGGGTTGAACCCACCCGACTTGAGGGCCTGGTTGATCTGGTCGCGCAGGATCCGCGCAGCCCTGCGGGCTTCATTGTCGAAGTCTTCGGGGTTTCTCGATGCGTAGATGATTCCCCTTGAGGAGTTGATGATGAACCCACCGCCCTGTGCATTGACCCCGGCGCGGGCAGTTTCCGCGGCGTCGCCGCCCTGCGCTCCGACCCCGGGGATGAGGAAATGTGGCTCCGGGTGACGGGAGCGGAGCGTGCGCAGGTCGTCGGGGAACGTCGCGCCAACCACGAGACCAACATTTTCGGTCCCCGCCCAGCGGTCGGCCATTCTCGCGACTACGTCGAAGACCTGTGTTGCACCCTCCGTGCCATCGACCACAAGGTCCTGAATATCCCTCGAGCTGGGGTTGGAGGTGCGGCATACGATGTACACACCACGGCCGGGATACTGCAGGAACGGTTCGACAGAATCGCTGCCCTGGTACGCGTAAATGGTGGCGATATCGACGTCCCACACCTCGAACATGGCGGTGGCGTAGGCGGTCGCAGTCATCAAGATGTCACCGCGTTTGCCGTCGCCGATAATCACATGATCGGGGGCGACATCTCGAATGTGCTGAATTGTCTTTTCGAGAATCCGCATGCCCTCGACGCCCATCGCTTCGTAGTAGGCGAGCTGGGGTTTGTAGGCCGAGACAACATCCTTCGTGGCATCGATGATCGCACAGTTGAACGCCGCTACATCGTCGATCGGCACCCGGTCGGGGGTTGGGTCGAGACCGACACAGACCAGGCTGTTCATTTTGGCCGCTGCGGAATCCAGTCTCTCGAACATTGTCTGCAAGACGGCCTCCTTTTTTCAGCCAGGGATCTGGGCTGCTGAACACAGATTGCAGGTATCTACGGCGGTTAGAATTCCCACTCCTATCAGTCACAACCGATTATCGCACACTACTCCGGGTGAAAAATCACTTACTCGTTGAAAACCGCCGACAGCCAATGCCTGTAAAACCCACCGTGCCGGTCCGCGACGATCTGCTGGAAATCTACGACCGGCTCATGAAGAAAATCGGAAAC
Source organism: Dehalococcoidia bacterium (assembly GCA_030745955.1). The sequence continues at coordinate 7,889 of JASLNQ010000021.1, forward strand.
CGAAACTGGTGGCCGGTGAGGTACGCCCCGGCTGAATCGGGCGCGCATGCCGGGTTCGAGATCGTTGCCGGTGCGATCCTCGTCCAGAACACTACATGGAAGAACGCTGAACGTGCGCTCGCCAACATGCACGACTCTGGCATTTGGGGTTATCGGGCGGTTTACGAAACGCCAGGCACCATTCTCGTCGAAACGATCCGTTCATCGGGTTACTACAACACCAAGACGAAAAAACTCAAGGCATTTTCCGATGTGATCGTTGAGCAGTACGACGGGCACGACTCGAACCTGTTCGGTCAAGATCTTCCTGAGTTACGGGGCCGGTTGCTTGCGATTTACGGAATCGGCGAGGAGACGGCCGACGACATCATCCTGTATGCGGCCCGAAAGCCCAGCTTCATCATCGATGCCTACACGCGTCGGCTGGTCGACAGGCTGGGGTGGAAGGTTGATGGCAACAGATACACCGACTACCAGCGGCTGTTCAGCGACCTGCTCGATCCGGATGTCGAAATGTGGGGCGAGTTTCATGCACAGCTGGACGGTCACGCGGCGAGGGTATGTCGCAAACTGAGGCCATTGTGCGGTGAGTGCGTGCTGTTCGACCTGTGCCCTACAGGCCAGCAGAACTCCGGTTTGTGAACGCCCGACCAGCGAATCTACAGTGGCCACTGAGTACCATGCGCCGGCTCACTGGGGAGGTCCCGCAATTGGTGAAAGCTGGGCGGCGAAGAACGAAACTGCCTTGCGATCACTGGCTGGATCGAACTCGATGAATACTGATGTGGGAAAGCCGAATGCCGAGTCGAATCCCAACGAAACGTTCGCCGGATCGCTGTCCATCGCTTCCTCAATCACGATGAACAATCCATCGATGCTGTAGTACTCGTCTGCATTCGGTTTATCGGGCACCACGAATCCCGCGGGTTCCGTGCCGTCCGTTTTCACTGCGTCATTGGCCCACAGGACCTCGTCAACCTCGCCCTTGATGATCCGGACCTCGACATTCGCCCTTTGGTAGGCGTATTCGCCAACGTTCCACTGGAAGCCAAACTTGTAGTTATCGCTGGGCCGGGTTGCCCACAGCTGGCGGTGGAGGTCGATTCCGAGCAGCATCGCGGTCTTGCGGTCGATCTCGACATTCTCAGGAACGACATCCAATGCGGCCGGGTCTCTCGCCCTGTCGATGGCCGCGAAGGTTGCGGTCGGAAACGCGGTTGGCTCGAGTGTTGCCGTCGGTTCGGAATCAGAAGAGCAGGCGGTCAGCGCGATTGCCAGGGCTCCTGCCAGCACGGCAAGCGTTGTGATTCGGTTCATGGGTGAAGTGATTAGGTTACTCAGGCGTCGAACACATCGACGCTGCTTGACTTGAATACTAAAAATACGTCGTTGCCGACAGCGATACCAAGCTCATTCAGGGCGTTTTCGGTTAGCTCTACAATAAATATCGGGCCAGCTTCGACCTGGGTGAATACTTTGCCCCGGCTTGCCCATATGTCGGTCACCTTGCCCCTGATGATGTTCCTGGCCGAGAGATTTTCCGGTTGGGAGCCGGCCAGGATGATTTGGTTTGCACCCAGTGAAACGACAACACCTTCGCCAGGGTTTCGATTTTGGCGACGCACCGAGATATTGGTGTCGCCAACCCGTATGACCGTCAGGTGATCAGGCGACTCGCCGACAACGCCATCGAGAATATTCTCGAAGTTGTCCATGCCCGATTCGGGAGGTGAGTCGGGGCCGTTGGACGTAGCGCCCACGGCGGCGGTGGCCCGCAACAGCAACGCAGAGGGGCGGTCGAACCCAACAACCCTTCCGTTGCGCAATAACATCGCCTTCGAGGCAATCGCCACGACTTCGGATATCGAGTGCGACACGTAGATCATCGGTATACCGAATTCGGCATGCACACGTTTCAGGTAGTTGAGAATGGAGCCACGGCGGGCGGCGTCGAGTGAGGCGAGGGGTTCATCGAGCAGGAGCAGGTCGGGTGAGGTCGCGAGTGCGCGTGCGATCGCCACGCGCTGACGTTCCCCGCCCGAGAGCCTAATCGGCCTCCGGTTGAGCAGTCCCGAGAGTCCCAGGAATGCGGCCAGCTCCCGGGGGTCGAACCGGCGGTCTGAATCCGGGATCAACCTGTATCCGAACTCGATGTTCCGCAAAACGTCGAGGTGTGGGAACAGGGCTCCGTCCTGGTACACGGTCCCGATCCTGCGTTTTTCGGGAGCAACCGAAATGCCTTCATCGCTGGAATAAAGGATTCGATCGTTCAGCATGACCCTCCCGCGATCGGGACGAATCGAGCCTGCGATGCAGTTCAGCAGCGTCGATTTGCCAGCACCGGAGGGTCCGAACACGGCCGTGATCCCGGCGTCGAATACTCCTTCGGCCTCAAGCGAAAAACCACCCCGGTCCAGGTGCAGGTCGAATGAGATCATCGGTTGCCCCCACCTGTTCGTGCTGCACCGGGACTTGAGCGTCTGAGCAGCCAGTTGTGGATCGCGAGCGCCGCGATACCGATAACGATCGAAACAAGTACAAGCCGCCAGGCAGCGTCGGTATCACCGGTCGATATGCGGGTGAATATCGCTGATGGGACGGTCTGCGTGCGACCGGGGATGTTGCCGGCGACAATAATGGTCGCGCCAAACTCAGACAACGCTCGGACAAACCCCAGCAGCACACCGGCGATGATGCCCCGATGGGCGATCGGCAGGGTGACGGTGAGAAAGGTACGAACCGGGCCGGCGCCAAGTCCACGGGCCGCGACCTCCAGGCTCGGGTCGACCCCGGCCAGCGCAGCAGCGAACGACCTTACGACGAGCGGGAGCGATACCACTGCGGCGGCCAGTGCGGCTGCGAACCATGTGAACGCAATGGTCGATCCAAACAGCGATTCGCTCACCTGCCCCAACCAGGCGTTTCTTCCCACCGTCCACAGCAGGGCGTAACCAACTACTACGGGTGGCAGGGCGAGTGGGAGCGACACGAGGACGTCGAGTGCGAATTTTCCCCGGAATTCCTTTCGTACCAGTAGCCACGCGACGAGCATTCCGAGTGGCAATGTCACTGCGGTCGCCACCAGGGCGGTCTGCAGCGACAGGGCAACTATGGAAATGTCTGAATTCATTACGTGGTGGTCCCGGTATGCGAGTTTGACCCTGCGCCTGCCGCGGGCCAGTCTCTACGGGGTAGCTGGTGCGACGACCCCCATCGAAAAGCCTGCTGACTCAAACAGGGTACGGGTTTCTGGCGTGTTCGCGATGAATTCCAGGAACTCGCTGGCACGCATCGCGTTCGGGGCGTCTTCCAGGGCACTGCCAAGGTATTCGATCTCGGTGTGACCATCGTTGATTTGAAAGAGCGTGGAAACGGTGGATGACCTCAGGGCGTCGGTCCGGTAAACGATCCCGTACCGGGCGTTTCCCGATTCCACCGCCGCCATAGCGGCCCGGACGTCCAACGCATAAATGGCCCGGCTGGAGACTTCGTCCCAGGCACCGGCTGCTTTTAGCGCCTCCCGGGCGTAAACACCTGCCGGGGCCAGGGCCGGGTCGCCGATCGCGACGCGGTCGTTTGTTGCGGCAAGCTCTCCAAGCGAATCCGGTGGGGCATCACCTTTCGACCCAATGACAACCAGGGCGTTATGCAGGCGGATGGACCGGTTGCCGGCTGTGTTCAGACCGGCGCTTTCGAGTATCGCAATCGGCCGTTCGCCTACGAAAAAAAAGCCATCGGCAGGTGCACCGAATGAAGCGACCTGGTTCGCCAGTGCGATCGATCCGCCGAAACTGAATTCGACCCGTTTTCCTGTTTCGGATTCGTACAGATCGGCGGATTCATCGAGTACATCTGCGAGTGATGCAGCAGCGAAAATCAGCGGGTCGCCTTCACCGGAATCCACACCGCACGACGTGAAAGACAGCACGGCTAAGAGAAAAAGCGTGAACTGAACTAAGCGACTGGTCGTCAACGGTGGTGTATTTTCCTGGTGAGAACCTCTGGCTCTGATAGAATTCTATAGTACGGTCTTCGGGCGTAACAGGTCCGGTTGACCCGTATTTGAATCAGTACCGCACACACGGTAGAGCCTGGGGCGCGATTTTGGTTACAGCGAGCGAAGAATACTCCTTCACGAGCTTCTCCAATCTTCCGTTCTACACGAAAGTCAACGCCCGTCTGCTCGACCTGGCTGAAGTCGGCAGGCAGCGGAAGATTGTCGACCTCGGGTGCGGTACTGGCGGTGTTACCAAGCTCATCCTTGAGCGACTCCAGTCGGCGAAGGAAACTGTGATCTACGCCGTCGACCACTCGGCCTCGGCGTTATTGTCTGCTGCAACTGAGATTGGCGATCGCAAAGATGTCGCGATCAACTACGTCCACTCAGAGGTCCAGAACCTGACCGACGCCGTGAAAGATCGCGTCGACGCGATCGTTTACTGCAATTCGATCCACTACGTCCCCGATAAGCCCACACTGATGGACCAGATCAAGGAAAAGCTCGCCCCGAACGGGATTTTCGCTTTCAACACTTCGTTCTTCGAAGGGTCGCACCCACCCGACAGCCACGAGTTTTTCCGAAAGTGGATGATGCGTTCACTTCGAATTCTTAAGCGGGAGCACGGTATTTCACTGAGCAGGGCCGACAAGGTTGAATCGCGTGTGCAGATCACCGCGGACCAGTACCGGGAGATTGTCGAAGAAGCAGGATTCGAAGTTCGGGTCAACGATTTGAACCGAGTGGAGGTCCCGCATGAGGGCTGGCATCATATTTCGGGATTTTCTGACTGGATCGAGGGTGTGATGCCGGGTGTGCCACTGGAGAATGGCCAGGCGGCGCTCCAGAAGGGACTCCGCGAAATCTGGGACGAGATGAACTTGAAGACGATTCCCAGGATCTGGCTTTCGATGAGCGCATCGCGGCCCTGATCGCCCGCAAGCGGTCTACGTGGAAACCCCGCCCGTGGCGGGGTTTTTATTTTCGGGGCACCCACGGGAGTTGTCACGCTGGCACCGGACACGTACTTATGTGGCAATCCGCACCATTAACTACTATGTATTTGCAGCGCGGTGAATGCCCTGATGTCCGGCAGGGCGATGTAGATTCCCCGCCGCCCGTAATTCTCGGTTTGGAAACTGGGACTGCCCAGTTTTGCCGGAACCGGTGAACCAGGTTTTTCATGCAATGCGCAGCGGTTCGTAGAAAGCACGGAAACTCCCCCGACCGCGATAGTAGCGGAGTGTCTTCGACGTGACCGGATGGCGATTGGGTTTTACGTAAACAATGGGACCCAGGTCCAGATCGCCCGTGTCGCGGGAGCTCCCCTCAGGCCGTATACCCCCGGTTCCCGTCACTTCCTCCCCGAAGACACTGTTGGCAAGTGGAGTTCAATAGAGCAGGCGTTTACTCAAAACATCAAAGCTGAGACGGTCGAACGATATCTCGAACGCTTCAATATTGATGCCCGCGAAAACGGTTTCAAATCGTGGATGATCGTCCCGATCAGGTGGCGCGATGAAACGATCGGCGACCTGCTTTTTCGTTCGTATGAGGAAGATGCCTTCAGCGAACGGGAGATTGGTCTCGCAACCCTGTTCGCAGACAAAGTGACAGGAACGGTGGCCACCACGCGGGTAATTTCTGAGGCGAGGCTGGAATCGAGTTTGCGTGGGTCGTTACTGGAGCTTTCCCGGCTCGTCAGTTCCGTCCGTTCACTGGACGAGATTCAGGATCAGTTCGGCAAGATCGCCTGCTCCCTTGTGGATGCCGACAGAGTGGCGATCGCATTGCCGGTTTCATCGGGCACTTCGATCAACAACGTGCTGGTTTACGGACACGAAGTAAAAAACTACGGAGTTGGTGTGCACAGCTATCCTGCTTCTCACGGATCAATCCCCTGGTTATCCATCGAGCAACCCTACATTGTCGATGAAAGCGTTTTAGGTCAGTCCAGAGCTACCAGGACCAATCAAAAGATCGTCATCAAGTCAGGGCTGATGTCGACGCTGGTTGCGCCGATCGTGTGGCAAGGCAATTCGATTGCAGCAATTACTTTCCACGCCCGGGCCCGAAACGCCTTCAGCAAGTTCCATCTTGAAACGGCGAGTGCAATTGCCAGCCAGGTCGCCGGGACCATCGCGAACCAGATCGCATACCAGGAACTGGGCAGAGAAGCAGAAGTACGTGAGGTGCTGGCTAGGATAGGCCGCGCAATCACATCAAGTGACGATCTGGCACCAATGTTCCCGGAGATCAAGCGAATTCTCAGTTCAATCATTGAGTTCGAGGGATTGTCGATCGGATCCTACGACCGGGACACCCGGATGTACCAGGACCTTCATTCGAGCGGGGCGTTCGTAGACGGAAAAAACTCGATCCCGGATTCTCCGTTGTCGACTCGATTGTTGGTGATGCTATTGAAGCTGGTGAAGCCCAGAGCGTCACGTTCGACGCGCTTGAACAGATCAAGCACCAAAAACGCACGGCGCAAACATTCATGGACGGTGCACGCTCCTTCATAACCGCACCCATGATTTTTAACGACGAGGTGATTGGCTCGTTTCAAATCCGCAGTGGGAAGATAGACGCGTATAGCGAATCCGATGTAGATGTCGTGAAGCGAATTGCCGACCAGGTTGCGGGCGCCCTGGCAAACTCCCTGTCCAGGGAACAGATCCGGCTGCAGGCCGCGGCCCTTGAGTCGGCCGATAACGCAATCATAATCGCGACGCCTGAGGGCATTATCGAGTGGTCGAACAGTGCCTTCACACGACTGAGGGGATGGACATCGCAAGAAGCGGTCGGCCAGCATACATCAATCTTGAAATCGGCAGATCCGGGACAACAACCGGTTGATGAGGAAATATGGGGGACCATCCGGCAGGGCCGGCCGTGGAGCGGTCCGCATATCAACCGTAAGAATGACGGAACAGAGTTCCCGGAAGAACTGACCGTAACTCCGGTCTTCGGCCAGGACGGAGAGATATCTCATTTCATCGGGATCAAGCAGGACATTACGGAACGTCTCGCCTCGGAAGAGCAGGCTGCAAACACAATCAGGATAGAGTCTGAAAACAGCGAACTACAGCGCCTCGCGGCGGCTCGTAGCGAGTTTCTATCGACCATTTCGCACGAGCTGCGCACACCCCTGACAACGGTCTCTGCATTCGCCGATATCCTTTTCAACAGCCAGTCGGAGAACCTGACCAGTCGCCAGCGGGAACACCTCGGTCTGATCCGCAAGTCGTCGAGCCAGCTTGCGGCTCTCATTAACGACCTGCTCGACGTGTCGCAGGCCGACTCCGGCCGGCTCTTTATGAACAAAGAGCATTTCGGCGTAGCTGCCATGGTCGATGAGGTTGTCGACGTTTCTCACATACTGCTCACCGAGCGCGATCAGGCTCTTTCTTTGAAAAATGCCCATGGCTCGCTCGAACTTCACGCCGACAGGTCACGGGTCATTCAAATTCTCACGAACCTGCTGACCAACGCTTCGAAATATTCAGCGCGGGGCTCGAAAACAAAACTCGATGTAGCGGTCGAGGACACCCGGGTGAAATTCACAGTCATCGATAAGGGGCGCGGAATTTCACACGTCGATCAGCCGATGATATTCAGCCCGTTCTTCCGGGGCTCGAACCGTGAATCGGCTGAAACCGCGGGATCGGGACTC